>CALDFO010000439.1 GCA_937942205.1 uncultured Alphaproteobacteria bacterium | reverse complement strand
GGTCCAGTGGACCGATTTGAGGCCTGAACGCCGCGAGCAAAAGCGAGCGGCCGGGGGAGAGAGAAAGAAAGTTGGATTCTCGCTTTCGCGGGAATGACAGTTTGGAACTAGCGGAGGGGGTTCACGAAACGATAACCGCCCAGGCGTCGGGGTAATACCCGTTGAAGGGCGAGCGCGAGGAGACGGTATAGGCGCCCATCGTCCCGAACAGCACGTAATCGCCCGCCGCGACGGCGTCGGGCAGCATCACCGGGCGGGGCAGCACATCGGCGCTGTCGCAGGTGGGGCCGTAAAAGCGGAAAGGGCGCAACTCGCCGGTCAGCGTTTTCGCCTTGCCCTTGGCGTCCAGCGTGATGCCGGTGGGCGGATAGTTCTCGTCGAAGCTGGCGAAACGCTGCTCGTCGAAACTGCCATAGATGCCGTCATTCATGTACAGCCGGTCGTCGCGGCGCATCACCACCTGGGTCACCAGCGAGATGCCCGGCGCGCACAGGGCGCGGCCCGGCTCGCACATCACGTTCAGATCCGGCATGGCCAGATTGTCCAGCGCGGTGGCGATCATGTCGAAGAACCAGTGATAGGGCGGCGGTTCCTGTCCCGCATAGGCGGCCGGAAAGCCGCCGCCGATGTCCAGCGCGGCGATCTTGACGCCCGCCAGCCGGATGGTCTGCTGGGCGATTTCGATCGCCTGGGCATAGGTGAAGGGCGACAGGCATTGGCTGCCGACATGGAAGGTCAGGCAGGGCTGGGCGCCGCTGGCGGCGATCTTCCGCAGCAGGCGCGCGCCTTCCTCGGGGCGGCAGCCATACTTGCTGGACATTTCCAGCAGCGCGCCGCCCAGCTGGGCCACCAGCCGCACGAAGACGCGCAACTTTTTCGGGTTGCCGGTTTCCGCCAGCAGCTTGGTCAGTTCGGATTCGCTGTCGACCACAAAGTCGGTGACGCCATGCCGTTCAAAAGCGGCCTTGGCCTGGCCCGCCAACCGCACCGGCGCCATGAAATGGCAGACGGCGGCGGGGAACAGCGACTTCACCGCTTCGATCTCGCCCAGGCTGGCGGTGTCGAAATGGCGGATACCGGCGTTCCACAGATGGGTGATGGCGATGGGATGCGGATTGGATTTCACCGCATAGAGCACGTCGCCGGGAAAGCCCTTGAGGAACGTCTCGGCGGCGGCGGCGAATTTTTCCGGATGCACCAGATACAGCGGCTCGGACGGCTTGAGGCTTTCGATCGCCTTGAGGGGCGAGGCGAAGCGGGGCAGGGCGTCGAGGGTCGTGGGCGCGTTCATAAGGGGCCTTTTGGGACTTTGGGGTCGCGGACGCAAGCTCTTTCCCGAAGCGCAGGCCCCGTCTCCCCCTCATGCGCGTCAGCGCATAGGAGGGGGGAGGTGGCTTCAACGTGCGAAGGCGACCTCTTGGGAGCCGAGCGGAAGTTGAAGCCGGAGGGGGTATTCAATAACCGTCGCGAAACTGTGACAGTTCCACGAACGCCTATCGCCGCGGCGGGCCGCGATCGTCCCGTTCGTCCTGGCCGCCATTGTCGAACTCGGCGCGCTGGCCGGGATTGAGCGAGCGGTAAAAGGCTTCCAGCGCCGGACGTTCGGTCTGCAGGTCGGACAGGCGCTGGCGCAGGCCGCGCTCTTCCTCGTCCAACATGCGGAACAGGTCCATGTTGCCGGTATTGCGCTGGGCGGCGTTGCATTCGCGCTCGGCGCGGCGGGCGCCGTCCAGCGTGATCTGGCGCCAGCGGGCGAACAGCGGCGCCTGGGCCGAGGTCAGCGACAGGCGCGTTTCCAGCCGGCGCAGGTCGTCGGCGCGGCCCGGATAGATCTCGTTGCAGGCGGGGCCGTCATCCTGCGGCGGGGGCGGCGGCGGGGCGCGGCGCATGGCGCGCGGATCGTTCTGGGCCAGCAGCAGGGGTGCGGCCTGGGCCGCGGACAGAGGGGCGGCCGTCATGACCGGCTTGCGGAGCGCGGTTTCGGCAGGGGCGTTGGCGGCGGCCAGGGCGGCGGCGGACGCGCCGCACAGGGCCAGCGCGGCGGCCATGGGCAGGAGGCTTTTTCGCATGGGGATTTCTCCGGCTTGGGTGGAAAGTCCAGGACCGTTGGGGGCGGGGAACCTGGCGCGGCAAACTAAGGCGCAGGCCGCCTGAACGCCAGATGAACAGACTGCCCGGTCGAACGCCGCAGCGTCGCGCGCTTGCGCGCGACGCGAGGCCGGAACAGGAAAAAAGAAAGCTGGATTCCCGCTTTCGCGGGAATGACAATGAGGAGCACAGGCCCGCCTCCCCTTCGCGTGCGTCAGCACGCTGGAAGGGGAGGTGATTTCAGCGAGCGAGGCACGTGCGAGGGCGAGAGCCCGAGCAGCCGAGCGGAAGTTGAAGCCGGAGGGGGTGAGACCGGATCAGCAAAAGGTCCAGTGGACCTTTTGCCCGGTCGAACGCCGCAACGTCGTGCCGGCAGGCACGACGTTGCGGCCGGGACAATTAAATCCCCGCCCGCAGTTCCCGGATGGTTTTGCGGCCGTCGGTGCTGGGCTGATAGACGTTGGTCATTTCCGTCAGCGCCCGCTGGAAATCCTCCAGCGTGAAGCGGTCGGGTACCTCCCAGGCGTCGAAGCCGACCCGGCGCTGGTAATTGATCTGGTCATACAGAAAATCGCCCACGGCGCGGATTTCGCCGGTGAAGCCCAGCCGGGTCCGCAAGAGGCGCGCCCAGGAAAAGGCGCGGCCGTCGCGGAACTTGGGAAACTCCAGCGCCACCAGTGACAGGCGGTTGACATCGTCGCCCAGCAGTTCGGGATTTTCGTGGCTCTGCAGGCGCACGCCCAGCGGCGTGTTGCGTTCCAGCAGCGCCTCGCGGTCCTTCTGGAAACGGGTCAGCGAGACGATCACCGCCCCGTGCGGCAGCGCCGCGTCGTCGGCCACCGGGGTGAAGGTGTCCTGCGCCCAGGCGCCATGCTTGAGCAGTTTCATCAGGCGGCTTCCTTCTGGAAGGCGGCCTGCTTGAAGGGCGCCATGCCGATACGGCGATAGGTGTCCAGGAAGCGTTCTTCCGGCCGGCGCTGGGCCAGATAGACGCCGACCACCCGCTCCACCGCGTCGGCGATGTCGTGTTCGCCGAAGCCCGGCCCCATGATCTCGCCGATGGAGGCGTCCTCGGCGCCCGAACCGCCCAGCAGAAGCTGGTAGAATTCCACGCCCTTCTTGTCCACGCCCAGAATGCCGATATGGCCGGCATGGTGGTGGCCGCAGGCGTTGATGCAGCCGGAAATCTTGATCTTCAGCTCGCCGATTTCGTGCTGGCGGTCCAGGTCGGCGAATTTGCGGGCGATGGCTTGCGCCACCGGGATGGAGCGGGCATTGGCCAGGTCGCAGTAATCCAGGCCCGGGCAGGCGATGATGTCGGTGATCAGCCCGGCATTGGGGGCGGCGAAATCCAGTTCCTGCAGTTTCGCGAAGATGGCGGGCAGGTCCTTCTTGCGCACATGCGGCAGGACCAGATTCTGCTCATGGGTGACGCGCACCTCGCCCAGGCTGAATTCGTCCATGATGTCGGCGATCACGTCGAGCTGCTCGGCGCTGCAGTCGCCCGGCACCTGGCCGATGGTCTTGAGCGTGATGGTGGCGATGGCATAGCCCGGCGCGCGGTGGGGATGCACATTGGTCCGCGTCCAGTTGGCGAAATCCGGCCCCGCCTCGGGAAGGGTGTCGGGCAGCCCGGTCTCGAAGGCCGGGGGCGCGAAATAGGCGGTGATGCGGTCCAGTTCCTCGC
Organism: uncultured Alphaproteobacteria bacterium; assembly: GCA_937942205.1. GTDB lineage: Bacteria > Pseudomonadota > Alphaproteobacteria > Micropepsales > Micropepsaceae > Rhizomicrobium. The sequence continues at coordinate 2,488 of CALDFO010000439.1, read as the reverse complement.
GCGGCAGCTGCAAGGTGCCCATCCGCTTGAGTTCCTGGAACTCGCGGTCCACCCGGCGGCGCATTTCCTCCGGGCCGATGGCGTTGATCAGGATCTTGATGCGCTGCTTGTGGATGTTGTCGCGGCGGCTGTCCTGGTTGTAGACGCGCAGCACCGCTTCCAGATAGGCGAGGATGTCCTCGCGCTCCACGAACTCGCGCATGACATGGGCGATATAGGGGGTGCGGCCCATGCCGCCGCCCGCCATCACCTTGTAGCCGACACGGCCTTCGGCGTTCCGGACCACCTCCACCGCCATGTCGTGGAACTGAAGCGCGGCGCGGTCGTGCGGCGTGGCGCCCACCGCGATCTTGAACTTGCGCGCCAGGAAGACGAATTCGGGGTGCAACGACGACCATTGACGGATGATCTCGGCCAGCGGACGGGGATCTTCGATCTCCTCCGGCGTGGCGCCCGCGAACTGGTCGGCGGTGACGTTGCGCACGCAATTGCCCGAGGTCTGGATGCAGTGCATCTCCACATCGGCCAGCTCGCGCAGGATGGCGGGCACGTCCACCAGCTTGATCCAGTTGAACTGGAGATTCTGGCGGGTGGTGAAATGGCCGAAGCCCTTGTCATAGGTGCGGGCGATATGGGCCAGCTTGCGGATCTGCCTGGACGACAGGGTGCCGTAGGGCACCGCCACCCGCAGCATGTAGGCATGAAGCTGGAGATAGAGGCCGTTCATCAGCCGCAGCGGCTTGAACTGGTCTTCGGTCAGTTCGCCCTTGAGGCGGCGCGCCACCTGGCCGGCGAACTGCTCCACCCGCTCGCCCACAAAGCGGGCGTCGAACTCGTCATAGCGGTACATGTTGGGCGCCACGGGGGCGGGGAATGGGGCGTTCATGCGGTTGCCTGCTTGCCGGTATCGGGCCGCACGGTGGGACCGGCGGCGCGGATGATTTCGCGCTCCTTGACGGGGCGGACGGCGCCGTCTTCCTGGCGGACGTCGAACAGATAGGGCGCGACCACGATGTTCTGGGCCAGTTCGGCCTCGGCCTGGGCCAGGGCGGCCTCGGCGGCGGGGGCGTCGGCATAGAGATCGGCTTCGGCCAGGGTCAGAACCCAGCCGCCGCCCTTGCGGTACAGCACATCGCCGTCACGCAGGCGGTTGGCGGTCAGCATCTTGAAAACAGGTGCGCTCATGGGGCCGGTACTCACCACTTCCCGCCCCCGAAATCAAGACTTCAACACGATATTCATGTAGTTTTTGAATAACTACACATGACAATTGTATTAATGACGCCACGGAACCGGGCATAGTCGCGGAAAAAAAGGGGCGTCATGAGCAGCGAAAGACGGAAGCTCACCATTCCGCAGCTGGCGGCGGTGGTGGCGGGCAATGGCCTGGAATTCTACGACTTCCTGATTTTCGGCTTTTTCGCGATCCAGATCGGGCAATGTTTTTTCCCCGGCCATGACGCCACCGGCAGTCTGCTGCTGACCCTGGCGACCTTCGGCGTCGGTTTTGTGACCCGTCCGCTGGGCGGGGCGGTGATCGGACCCTTGGGCGACCGGATCGGGCGCAAGCCCGCCATGCTGTTCTGCTTCGGGCTGATGGGCTTTTCCATTCTGGGCCTGGTGCTGACGCCGTCTTATGCCAGCATCGGCATCGCCGCGCCCATCCTGGTGGTGCTGTTCCGGCTGCTGCAGGGTTTCGCCCTGGGCGGCGAAGTGGGACCGGCCACCGCCTTTCTGATGGAAGCGGCCACGCCGGAGCGGCGCGGCGTCTATGTCTCGCTGCAATTCGCCACCCAGCAGGCGGCGATCCTGACGGCGGGGCTGGTGGGCGTGGTGCTGTCGAATCTGCTGTCGGCGCAGGCCTTGAGCGAGTGGGGCTGGCGCGTCGCCATGGCGCTGGGCGTCCTGGTGGTGCCGTTCGCGCTGGTGCTGCGCCGCCGTCTGCCCGAAACGCTGGAGCACCGGTCCGAAACCAGCTTTCCGCGCCCCAGCCGCGAGCAGATGCGGATCGGTTTTTTCGCGATCCTGACCCTGGCCGCCGCCACCGTCGCCACCTACACCATGAATTACATGAACATCTTCGGCAGCCATACGCTGGGCCTGCCGGCGGCGGAAACCTTCGGCGCGGTGGTGGTGGCGGGAAGCTGCGGCGTGCTGTTCAACCCCGTGGGCGGCTGGTTGAGCGACCGGCTGGGGCGCAAGCCGGTGATGATGACGGCCTATGGCCTGCTGGGCCTGGTGGCGTTGCCCTGTTTTGCGATGATGGCGCATTTCCGCAGCGCGCCCGCTTTGTATGCCGGGGTAGTGATCATGGCGACGCTGCTGGCATTGGGTACGCCCGCGGTGATGGCCTCGCTGACCGAAAGCCTGCCGCCCCGGATGCGCTCCGGCGGCACCGGCATCGTCTATGCGCTGGCGATTTCGCTGTTCGGCGGCACGGCCAATTTCGTGGTGGCCTGGCTGACGGCGCTGACCGGCTCGCCGCTGG
>CALDFO010000438.1 GCA_937942205.1 uncultured Alphaproteobacteria bacterium | reverse complement strand
AGGCCGCTGCGCCGGTGATCGAATGGAACGCCCATATCTTCGCCCGGGACACCGCGCGCTATCCCTTCTTCGCCAAGGCCACCTACAAGCCCGACTCCGCCAAGTTTCCGGTGGACCCGCTGGGCGATTATGAAAAGACCCTGACGGCGCGCGGCGTGGACCGCGCCGTGCTGGTGCAGCCCGAACCCTATGGCGAGGATCACAGCCTGATCCTGGACTGCCTGCGCCGCACTTCGCCGCAGAAGTTCAAGGCCACCAGCCTGTTCTATCCCAAGGATCCGGAGGCGCCGAAAAAGCTGGCGGCCCTGGTCAAGAAGGAGCCGCGCATCGTCTCCACCCGTTTCCATGCCCATCGCGGCAAGGAAAGCTATCTGAGCAGTTTCGCCGATGCCGGGGTGCGGGCGCTGTGGAAGCAGGCGGTGGATTTGGGCCTGATCGTCGAACTGCATATCGGGCCAAATTATGCGAAGTCGGCGGCGCAGGCGATCCGGGCCTTCCCCGGCTGCAAGGTGATCATCGACCATCTGGCCGAGCCCAAGCTGGGCAATCCCTATGAATATGCCGACATCCTGGAGATGGCCAAGCTGCCCAATGTCTATATGAAGCTGTCGGGCGTCGATTACATCGCCCAGGACGCGCCGCTGTTCCCCAGCGTGATGCCTTTTACCCGCCGGGTCATCAGGGAGTTCACCCCCGACCGCATGGTGTGGGGCGGCGGCACGCCCGGAATCGTGGACGCGCATATGCAGGGCTACAGCGCCGCCGACATCGCCAAGGTCAAGGGCGGCAATCTGCAAAAGCTGCTGAACTGGTAGAGCTCTCCGCGCGCAGCGCAGGTCCTCCTCCCCCTTATGCGCGTAGCGCATCCAAAGGGGGAGGTGGTTTCAGCGTGCGAAGCCGACCTCTTGGGAGGCGAGCGAAAGCTGAAACCGGAGGGGGTTATTCAAGGAAAGAAAGCTGGATTCCCGCTTTCGCGGGAATGACAATCAGAGATAGCCAGCACAGGCCTTCCTCCCCCTTTGGCGCGAAGCGCCATCAAAGGGGGAGGTGGTTTCAACGAGCGAGGCATGTGCGACGGCGAGAGCCGGAGC
>CALDFO010000437.1 GCA_937942205.1 uncultured Alphaproteobacteria bacterium | reverse complement strand
CCGACGGGCCGACCAGCGCCACCGCCTCGCCCGCCGCCACGCTGAGGCAAAAGCCGTTCAACGCCTTGAAATCGGGCCGCGCCGGATAGCGGAAAGTGACATTGTCGAAGCGCACCGCCCCACCCGGCCGCGCGGGCAAGGCCAAGGGATGGGCGGGCGCGGCGATGGCGGGCTTTTCATGCAAAAGCTCCAGCAGCCGTTCGGAGGCGCCCGAGGCGCGCTGCAGGTCGCCCCACACTTCCGACAGCGCCCCGACGCCGCCCCCGGTCAGGAAGCCATAGATGATGAAGGCCACCAGATCGCCGCCGGTCAGCTGGCCGCCGATCATGTCATGCAGGCCCACCAGCCCCACCGTGGCCAGGCTGGCAAAGGCGGTGAAGATCGCCACCGCCGTCAGCACGGCGCGGGCGAAGGTGCGGCGGCGGGCGAAGTCGAAGGCCCGCTCGACCGAGGCGCCGAAGGCGCGGCGCTCGTAATTCTCCTGGGTGAAGGCCTGCACCGTGGGCACGGCGTTCAGCGTCTCGGTGCCGCGCGCGGCGGTGTCGGCGATGGAATCCTGGCTGGCGCGCGACAGCTTGCGCACCCAGCGGCCGAACAGCAGCATCGGCACCATCACCAGCAGCACCGCCCCCACCACGAACACCGCCAGCTTGAAGCTGGTGACGAACATCAACGCCAGCCCGCCGGTCAGGGTCACCATGTTGCGCATCGCCAGCGAGGCGGAGGAGCCGACCACGGTCTGGATCAGGGTGGTGTCGGCGGTCATGCGCGACAGCACCTCGCCGGTGCGCGTCGTCTCGAAGAACTGGGGCGACAGGTTCAGCACATTGTCGAACACTGCCTTGCGGATATCGGCCACCACCCGCTCGCCCAGCCAGGTCACAGCATAGAAACGGATGGCCGAGGCCAGGCCCAGCACGGCGGCCGCCACGATGAAGGCGACATAGAAGCCGGTCAGGGCATGGGCCTGCTGGGCGGTCAGGCCGCGCGCGTCGATCAGGCCCCGGGCGAACTGGGGCAGGACCAGGGTGGCGGTCGAGGAGGTCAGCAGCGCCAGGATGGCGACCGTGATCCGGCCCCGATAGGGGCGCAGGAAGGGCAGCAGCCCCCGCAGCGGCCCCAGGGAACGGCCCTTGGGCCGCCCGGCGGCGATCCGGGCGGTTTCGCTGGTGAAATTGCTGTCGTTCCGGGCCAAACGGGTGCCGCCACGTTAAGAAAGGCAAGGCTGTATATAGGGATAGCCCCCCGAAAGGAACCGGGCGGAAGCGGGACCACTTGCCTCGCCCGCGACCCCCGCTTATAAGCCCCGCCTCCGGGACCCGTCAGCAATGGGCGCCCGCCGCCACGGAAAGGTTCGCGTCATGAAAAAGGGCATCCACCCCGACTATCACTTTGTCGAAGTTCAGCTGAACGACGGCACCACCTACAAGACGCGCACCACCCACGGCACGGCGGGCCAGAAGATCACCCTGGACATCGACCCCACCACCCACCCGGCCTGGACCGGCGGCCAGCAGCAGCTGATGGACCGCGGCGGCCGCTTGACGCGCTTCAACAAGAAGTTTGCGGGTTTCGTGAAGTCGTAAGACGCCACACATCGAATACAAAACGCCGCCGGTCCCCCGGCGGCGTTTTTGTTTCAGCCCGCCGGAACGGCGATCTATTGCCCGAAGGCCTGCGCAAGCGCGTCCATCTGGCCGCGCGCCCCGGCAGGCGCCTCGGCCGCGCCGAACAGCGCGTCTTCCAGCCGCGCGATGCGGCGATAGAGATTGTCGCTGCGCGCCAGCAGGTCGTTCAGTTCCACCGGCAGCACATCGGTATCCTCGGCGCTGCAGCCCATGCAGATCTCGCGGCTGCCCAGGCGATAGCGTTCGCTGCTGGCGTCTTCCGGCGCCATGTCGCCGTCGCGCACCGCCCGCTGCACCAGCAACCAGCTTGCCGCCTGCATCAGGCGGGTGGTGACGCGCATACTTTCCCCGGCATAGAGCATCGCCGCCTTGCGCGGCAGCGCCCGCGCCTCGTCGCGACCCTTGCCGTCGAGATAGCGCGCGGTTTCCTCCACCAGCGCCATGCCTTCATCGAAGGTGCGATCGAACATGGCGCTGTCGGTGAAATTTTCGGTGTTGAGCATGAAGTCCCCAATGCTGTGGCGGGACGCTAGCAAGCCGGAGGCGAAGCGCAAAGACTTTCCCTTGGTAAACATCACAGGATCGTGCGCCCTGTGCATATTAACATTGATGCGGCCGATTTCTCCGGTGTCCGTGAATGCCGGCCGGGAACGCCTATTTGCGAAAGAAACTCTCTGCCGCCGACTTGGTGGCGTGACGCGCCAGGATCGCCTCGCGGCAGCGCGCGATCTCGGTCTCCAGCCGCGCGATGCGCTGTTCCAACTCGTGCGCC
>CALDFO010000436.1 GCA_937942205.1 uncultured Alphaproteobacteria bacterium | reverse complement strand
GGCGACGCGGTCCACCGTGAACCACCAGTTCGCGAAACTGCCCTTGCTGGCCCGGTTCATCATGCCACCTTCTCCAGCCCCGGCAGCCGGGCCACGGCGGCGCGGAAGGCGTCGCCGCGCTGCTCGAAATCCCGGAACTGGTCATAGGAGGCGCAGGCGGGCGACAACAACACCACCGGCGCGGATGCGTTGCTGGCGGCGGCATCGGCGGCGGCGCTGGCCAGGGCGGTGTCCAGCGTGCCGGACATCGCATAGGGGGCCTTGCCGTCCAGGCTGCGGGCGAAGGCGGGCGCGGCCTCGCCGATCAGATAGGCTTTGCGGATACGGGGGAAATAGCCGGACAGGCTTTCGATGCCGCCGTCCTTGGGCTTGCCGCCCGCGATCCAGAAGATATCGGGATAGACCGCCAGCGCCCGCGCCGTGGCGTCGGCATTGGTGGCCTTGGAATCGTTGATGAAGGCGGTCTTGCCGATGCGGCCCACCGCTTCCATGCGATGCGCCAGGCCGGGAAAGCTCTGGATCGCGGCGGCGACGGCCTTGGCGTCGGCGATGAAGGGGCGCACCGCGCCATAGGCCAGGGCCGCATTCTGCCAGTTGTGCGCTCCGGGCAGGCGCGGCGCGTCGGCCATGTCCATCACCTTGACCGCGCGCGCGCCGGTGGCGTCATAGAGCGCGCCATCGACCACGAAGATGCCCCGGCCCAGCACCTTGCCGACCGAGACGGGATGGGCCTGGGCACCGCCCGCAGCGGAAAGCTGGGTGAAGATGGCGCTGGACGGCGCGTCGTCCACCCCGATCAGCACCTGACCGTCTGGGGCGACCTGGCGCATCAGCCGCGCCTTGATAGCGGCGTAATTCTCCATCGAGCCGTGGCGGTCGATATGGTCCGGCGACAGATTGGACAGGATGCCCACATCCGCCGACAGGCCGGGCGCCAGGTCGATCTGGAAGCTGGACATCTCCAGGACATAGACGGTCTTGGCCGAAGGCGGCGACAGTTCCAGCACCGAAGTGCCGATATTGCCGCCCACCTGGGCGTCGAAGCCGCAGGCGGCCAGGATATGGCCCACCAGCGCGGTGGTGGTGGATTTGCCGTTGGTGCCGGTAATGGCGATCACCGGCGCCCTGCCCGGCTTGCCGGGATCGGGACGGATCTCGCGCGCGAACAATTCCACATCGCCGATCACGGGCACGCGGGCGCGGGCGGCATGATCCACCACGCCATGCGGCCGGGGATGGGTCAGCGGCACGCCGGGCGACAGCACCAGCGCGGCGATCTCCTCCCACGGCCATTCGCGCCAGGGCATGATCTGCGCGCCTTCCTGGCCGCCCAGGTCGCGGGCGGTGGAATTGTCGTCCCAGGCGATCACCCGGGTGCCGCCCGCCACCAGCGCGCGCACCGCGCCCAGGCCCGTGCGGGCCAGGCCGAACACGGCGACTGTCTGGTTGGCGAAGGCGCGGCTGGGAATCATCGTCTCACCGCAGTTTCAGGGTGGCCAGGCCGAGCAGCGCCAGCACCACCGCCACGATCCAGAAACGGATCACGATGGTGGGCTCGGTCCAGCCCAGCTGCTCGTAATGATGATGGATCGGCGCCATGCGGAAGACGCGCCTGCCCGTCAATTTGTAAGAGACGACCTGCACCACCACCGACACGGTTTCCAGCACGAACAGGCCGCCGACCAGCGCCAGCACCAGCTCGTGCTTCACCGCCACGGCGACCACGCCCAGCGCGCCGCCCAACGGCAGCGAGCCGGTATCGCCCATGAAGATGGCGGCGGGCGGAGCGTTGTACCAGAGAAAGCCCAGCCCCGCCCCGACCAGCGCCGCCAGGAAGACCGCCAGCTCGCCGGCATATTCGACGTACGGGATCTGCAGATAGGCGGCGAACCGCTCATTGCCGACCAGATAGACGATCAGGGTGAAGGTCGCCGCCGCGATCATCACCGGCACGATGGCCAGACCGTCCAGCCCATCGGTGAAGTTCACCGCATTGGCCGCGCCCGCGATCACGAATCCGCCCACGATCAGGAAGAAAAGGCCCAGCGGCAGCAGCACGGTCTTGAGGAAAGGCAGCGCCAGCATCCCCGACAGGCCGGGGGCCTGGACCTTCATGATCAGCCAGGTGGCCAAGCCCGCCACCGCGAACTCGATCAGCAGGCGGGCGCGGCTGGACAGGCCGTCCGAGGTCCGCTTGGTCACTTTATAATAGTCGTCCAGGAAGCCCAGCAGGCCGAAGCTGCCGGTCACCAGCAGGGCGATCCAGACATAGGGATTGGCCAGATTGGCCCAGAGCAGCGTCGCCCCAATCCAGGGAATCAGGATCAGCAGGCCGCCCATGGTGGGCGTGCCCGCCTTTTCGAGAATGTGGCGCTGGGGTCCGTCGGCGCGGATCGGCTGCCCCTTGCCCTGTTTCACCTTCAGCCAGGCGATCAGCATGGGATTGATCAGGAAGGCGATCAGCAGCGCCGTCACCACCGCCGCGCCGGAGCGGAAGGTCAGGTAGCGGAACAGGCGGAAGAAGGCCAGCTCCTCGGTATGGGTGAGCAGCGAGAGGTAATACAGCATCAGCCTTCTCCCCGCGCTTTCAGCGCCTCGACGATCAGCGCCATGTTCGAGCCGTTGGAGCCCTTGACCAGCACCGTGTCGCCGGGTTTCAGCGCCGCCAGCACCTGCGGCAGCAGGTCCGCCGCCGTCGCGGCATAGCCGCCCCGGCGCGCGGCGGGCAGCGCCTCCCACAAATGCGCCATCTGCGCGCCGCTGGCGAAGACCAGATCGGTGCCGTGCGCTTCGATGGCGGCGGCCAGTCCGGCATGGTGGGCGATGCCGCCTTCGCCCATTTCCAGCATGTCGCCCAGCACGGCGATCCGGCGACCCTTTTTTTCAGAAGATGGCGCGGCCCCCAGAAGCGCCAGCGCCGCCGCCATCGAAGCGGGATTGGCGTTGTAGCTTTCGTCGATCA
>CALDFO010000435.1 GCA_937942205.1 uncultured Alphaproteobacteria bacterium | reverse complement strand
GTGACGATCTTGATCAGGGCGCCGATCTGGACCCGCGCGTCGTTGGAGGCCACCGCTTCCTGGGATTCCAGCACGGCGACGGCATGGCTGCCGGACACCGACACGATATGCGCCAGCCGGATGGGCGCGGCGGCGGGAAGACCACGGCGTTCGCGGAAGGGCGGCGCGGGCTGGGGCCGTTCGATGTGCAGGGTCATGCGACTTTTCCGATGGGGGAGAATGCGGAGTCCGGACGGGCGGCGGCCTGGCCGCGCGGCAGGGTGACGATGGCGGTGGTGCCCGCGCCGGGCTGGCTGTCCAGCAACAGGCTGCCGCCATGCAGCTTGACGATGCCCATGGTCAGCGGCAGGCCCAGGCCGGTGCCTTCCTGGGTGCGGGCCAGGTGCGCCTGTACCTGGGAAAAAGGCTTCATCGCCACCACGATCTGCTCATGCGTCATGCCGATGCCGGTATCGGCGATGGCGATGGTGACCGCGCCGTCGCGCGCGCCCTTGGCCATCACCAGCACCCGGCCCTTTTCGGCGGTGAACTTGCTGGCATTGGACAGAAGATTGGCGAAGACCTGGCGCAGCCGCTTGGAGTCGGCATTGATCTCGCCAAGGCCCGGCTCGATCCGCAGGCCCAGCGCCTGCTGCTTGGCGGCGAACAGCGGCCGCGCATTCTCCACCGCGATCTCCAGCACCTCGCTCACCAGCAGCGGCCGCCGGTCCAGCGTCAGGCTGCCCGATTCCAGCCGGGACATGTCCAGCACATCCGACACCACCTCCAGCAGGCGGCGTCCGGCATTGGCGATGTGACCGGCATAGTCGGCGGACTGCTCCGGCGTGGCGGCGCCCGGCGCGCGGATCAGATCCGAAAAGCCGATGATGGCGTTGAGCGGCGTCCGCAGCTCGTGGCTCATGGTCGAGAGAAAGGCGGATTTGGACCGGCTGTTCAGTTCGGCTTCGGCGCGGGCGGCGCGAATGGCGCGCTCGGTATGCTTGCGCAGCTGCATCTCGCCGAAGGTATCGCAATACCTGGCCAGCAGACGATTGTCCTTGCGCGAGCGCGCGAGCGGAATCTTCACGACACGGCATTCCCCGGCAGAGGTCGCAGGCTAGGCCGGGAGCCCTTTGCGGGCCGTTAACAGGGTGGCAATCCGCCTACGGAGAATATACTCCTGGTTGCACCCGGATTGGGGCGGTCAGCGCGGATAGTCCCGCCAGAGCCATTCCAGGGCGGCCGGCAGGGTCGCCATCACCACCCGGGGGTCGACATGCCGGGAATCCTTGGAGAAGACATAGCGGTAGTCATAGCCCTTTTTCTTCAGCACCGCCGCCATGCGGTCGTTGGCCATCGGCCAGTTGTGCCAGCTTTCCTCCGGGTCGGTATGGTGCAGATCCTGCTCGCTGACATGCATCCACATGCGGATAGGCTTTTTCGGGGCCTTGGGGATCAGGGTGGCGTGATATTCCCAGCCGCCGCGTGGGGTCTTGGGGTCCAGCGGCGAAGCCTGGTTCACATAGGTGCCCGAATAGCTCAACACCTTGCGGTAACTCTCGGGGTGGAACCAGGCCATGGTCCAGGCGCAGATCGCGCCCGAGCTGCCGCCCATCGCGCCGCGCCCTTCGGGATCCTTGGTGAAGATGACGCCGTATTCCTTCGTCACCCGCGGCAGCAGCTCGGTTTCCACCCAGCGGTAATAGCGGTCCGAGATGGTGTCGTATTCCAACCCGCGCTGCGACCCCTGCGCGTCGCTGCCGCCGGAATCGGCGGCGACGATCACCATCGCGGGCAAGCGGCCCGCCGCGATCATATTGTCCAGCACCGGCGCCATGCGGCGGATATAGGAGCGGCCGTCCTGCACCACCATGAAGGGCGCGGGCGTTCCCGGCTTGAGCTGACGCGGGATATAGACCCAGACATGACGCTGATAGGGGCCGGGGCGGCTGACCTGCTCGGCGGGAGCGGGCATCCGGTTGCCCCATTGGTCGCGGCGGGCGCTGACCTCGTTCTCGATCCGCACGATACCGGGATAAATCACGCTGTCGTCGGAGTTCATGATGAACTCGCGCACCTGGCCTTCGGGCACCGCCGGATCGGGCACCGTTTCGGGCGCCGGCGCATAGGGCGGCGCGATGGTGAAATCCTGCGCCGAGGGCGGCAACTGCGCCAGCGCCGGGCCGCAAACGGACACGGCCAGAATCGCCGTCATCGCCCAGCGCGACATCAGGTGTGACATGACGTTTCCCAGATGCATTGTGCTATTCCCCTTGCCCATGGTCATTGCGCGATGGCGGCCGTGGCGGCGTCCACAAGAACCGGCACGGGACGCGAAATATCCAGCACCACCGCATCCTCGTCCGGGCCGGGCCGTTCCAGAGTGGCGAACTGGCTGTCCAGCAGCGCCGGCGGCATGAAATGACCCTTGCGCTTCCTCATGCGGTCGCTGATCAGGTCGCGCGGGCCGTCCAGCAGGATGAAATGCACCCGGCCCGCCACCTGCGCCCGCAGACAGTCGCGATAGCTGTGCTTGAGCGCGGAGCAGGACACCACCACGCCATGGCCGGTCTGCCGCTCCACATCCATGCGCGCGCCGATCGCCGCCAGCCAGGGCCAGCGGTCCTCGTCGGTCAGGGGCATCCCCGCCGACATCTTCTTGACGTTGCCCAGGGGGTGCAGGGAGTCGCCTTCCACGAAAGGCACGCCCAGCCGTTCGGCCAGGCCGCTGGCGATGGTGGTCTTGCCGGACCCGGCCACGCCCATCACGACGATCAGCGGCAAATTTCCGTTGCTGGCAGACATCCGATCCTTCGCGGCCCGCCGTGCCCGGCGGCCCCCATTCTGTTTGCGCCCGTTCCGGGCCATTCATGACTGCCGGGATACTATGGCCGGGGCGCCCAGCGCCACAGCCAACAAGGCCCCGTCCGGAAAGACCGGACCTCAGGCGGCGGTCCAGCCTCCGTCGATCACGATATCGGTGCCGGTGACAAAGCCCGCCAGATCGCTGCACAGATAGCAGGCCAGCGCCCCGATCTCCTCCACCTTGCCCCAGCGGCCCACCGGCAGCTTGGTCAGGAACATCTTGTTGGCCTCGGGATCGTTGATCACCGGCAGGTTCATCTCGGTATGGAAGGGGCCGGGCGAGATGGCGTTGACGGTGATGGCCTCCTGCGCCAGTTCCAGCGCCAGCGATTTGGTGAAGCCCAGCAGCCCCGCCTTGCCGCTGGAATAGGCGGTGCGGTTGGGCAGCGAGACATGCGCCAGCATGGACGACAGGTTGAGGATGCGGCCATAGCCGCTGCCCTTCATGCCGGGCACGAAGGCGTTGCAGGCCAGGAAGGTGGTCACCAGGCTGGAATCCACCACGCTGCGGAATTCCTCCAGGGTGAAGTCCGTCACCGACTTGCGGATGTTGATGCCCGCGCTGTTGATCAGAATCTGCGGGTTCTTGAACACGCCGTTCACCGCGGCGGCCAGGCGGGCGACATCCTCGGCGCTGGTCATGTCGGCGGTGAAGGTCTGGGCCGTCCCGCCCCTGGCCTCCAGATCACCCGCCACCTTGTCCAGCTTGGCCTGGTTGCGGCCCACCAGCGCGATGGCTGCCCCGGCGCCCGACAGGGTGTGCGCCATCGCCTCGCCCAGGCCGCCGCTGCCGCCGACAATGACCGCCGTCCGGCCGCTCAGATCGATCTTCACGCGGGCCTCTCCGCATCGGGGTTGAGGAACATCCAGCAGACCGCCGCCAGCACCGCGCCGGCCGACATGGTGTACATCACCATGCTCCAGTCATTGTTGGTTTCCTGCAGGATGAAGCCGAACACCACGGGGGCCACGAAGCCGGCGAAGTTGCCCAGCATGTTCATGGTCGAGGCCACGGTGGCGGTATACTGCTTGCCGATCTCCACACAGGTGTTCCACGAGATCGGCATGGACAGGTCGCTGCACAGGCTGGCCAGCCCCATCAGG
>CALDFO010000434.1 GCA_937942205.1 uncultured Alphaproteobacteria bacterium | reverse complement strand
TGGCATTCTCGGCCGGACTCAGCGTGCCCGGGCGGCTGAGCGGCATGGTCACCGCCACCTTGTCGAACAGGGTCGCCAGGTCCGCGCCCGCCCAGGCGTGCAGGAACACCCCTGTCAGCGGCGGGGTTTCATAATCGCCGCCCAGGCCGGGGCGGTGGCACATCACGCAATGGCGCGCATACAGCGCCGCCCCGCGCTGGGCCTGGGCGTCGGTATAGACACCGTCCCAGGCCGAACGCGGCGATTGCGCTTGCGCCGCGCCCGCCAGAACCACAGTCAGGAGCGCCGCCAAAATCGTCTTGCCGCCCATATCCTTCCCCGCCTCGCTTTTCAGGATCAGGCCGAAGCCTTGGGAAACCGCGCGAACAGCCGTTCGATGACCCGCACCGCGCTTTCGGTTTCCGAACGGCTGGCGACTTCGTTGCTGTCGCCGACGCCGTTCATCTCGCCCCGCACCGGGCCGGGCGCGCGCAGCACCATGATGCCGTCGCTTTTGGACAGCACGCTGGTGCCGTTATAGGACAGGCCGTAATTGACCTCCGGCTGGGGGATCAGCCAGCCGGTCTGGCCCCGCACCGGGATCATCGCCTTGTCCTTCCACATGTCGCGCGCCGCATAGCCGGGACAGTTGATGACCACCTTTTCCGGCAGGCCGCCCAGTTCGGAAGGCGCATGGAACTGGCGGATCACCACCTTGCCGCCCGCGCCGTAAAACTCGCGCATCAGCACCTGGCCCAGCTCGGTGAAATTGAAGAACATGCCCGAGTTGCGCGAAACATATTTGACCGGGAACGGCGTCGCCCCTTCGGGCAGGGTTTCGGCGCGTGGCATCAGGTCCCGGATACGGTCGTCATAGCGGCCGAACTCGGAATTCTGTTGCGGCATTCCGGTGGTTTCATAGCTGCCCTGCACACTGGGATCGGGCTGGTGCACGGCGGGCTGGAACGGCGTGTCGGACAGCGCATACTGATCGCAAAAGGCCACCGGATTGCCCGCCAGCCCCAGATAGGAGCGATAGGTCTTCCAGGAATAGCGCGCCATCTGTTCCCACAGGGCGCCGAAAGCCGGTCCCGCCGCCTGGGTCAGCGCGATGCGCGAGGAGGGCGTCCAACTTCCGTTGGCGCGCACCGAACGCGTCTTGGGCAGCAGGTCGCGGGTATAGATCGTCACTTGCGCCCCGGCCCGCTGGGCGGTGATCGCCGAGGTCAGCCCGATGATGCCGCAGCCGATCACCGCGATCCGCGCCGGGCTGGTGGACATCGCCTTTTGCACGGCGATGTTGGCCGAGCCCCAGGCCAGCGACCAGCCGCTGCCGCCATGCCCGTAATTGTGCACCACCATCGCGCCGCCGATCTGCTCGACATCCAGGCGCGGGCCCAGGGCACGGAAGGGCCGCAGGCAAACCTTGAGATCGAAGATGCGGTCGGTGGTGGCGCGGATCGGCGCCAGCGACAACAGCGAATCGCGGAAGACGGGCGCGCTGCCCGGGCCCGCGCCGCGCGGCGCGGCGGCGCAGCCGCCCAGTCCCATCAGCCCGCCGGTCGCGAGTGACGCCTTCAGCAGATGCCTGCGGTCCATGGCCATGACGCCTCCGTCTTGCGGGTGCGAAAGAAAACTGTGCGGGCGCGCGCCTGGGCCGCCCGCACGGGAAGGCTCAAGGCTGCTTCTTGGCCGCGACCAGCTCGATCTCGACCAGCAGGCCCGGCGCGGCCAGGCCCGCGACCTTGACGGTCGAGCGCGCCGGCTTGCCCGGCTGCTGCGCGGTGCCGAAATGCTTGGCCCATTCCGCGTTCATACCCGCGAAATCCATCTCGCCGCCCTTGGCGGGATCGCCGACCAGAAACACCGTCGCCTTGACCACATCACCGAAGGTCAGGCCCAATTGCGCCAGAATATCCTTCAGCTTGCCCAGGGTGCTGGCGGTCTGCGCCGAGGTGTCGCCCAGCGGACCGCCGGGGGTGGCGGGCGACGGCGTGGTGCCGCTGATGTAATAGGTGGTCAGGCCGGGCGGCACGATCACGGCGGG
>CALDFO010000433.1 GCA_937942205.1 uncultured Alphaproteobacteria bacterium | reverse complement strand
CGACGGGGTGCCCGACATGCGCATCGTGGCGACCTCACTGAAGATGAATCTGCTGATCTCCGGCCTGGCGGCGCTGGCGGTCTTTGCCGCGCTGATGATGCTGGAGGCGCCCGGCCGCGCCGCCGCCATGCTGGGCCTGTATGGCGGGGTGATGAGCTGCCGCTGGTTCCTGCGCTGCCTGGCCAATGCGCGCGGCAAGGTCAAGCAGGCGGTGGCCTCCGACCTGGTCTATGCCGCCGGCCTGCTGGCCGCGCTGGCGGCGATGCTGCTGACCGACCATATCAGCCTGGCGACGGGCGGCAGCCTGATGCTGGCGGCGGCGATTGCCGGATTGATTCCCTTCGGCGCCCAGACGGTGCGCGACCATATCACGGCGTTGCGCGTGGGACGGCTGGGCGATTATGGCGCCATCTTCCGCGACCTGACCCGCTGGTCGCTGCTGGGCGTGCTGCTGACCGAGGTGACCGTCAACGCCCATGCCTATCTGGTCACCTTTCTGTCCGGTCCCGGCCCCTTCGCGCTGCTGGCGCTGGGCCAGCTTCTGATGCGCCCGATTTCGCTGGTGCAGGGCACCCTGCCCGATATCG
Organism: uncultured Alphaproteobacteria bacterium; assembly: GCA_937942205.1. Lineage (GTDB taxonomy): Bacteria > Pseudomonadota > Alphaproteobacteria > Micropepsales > Micropepsaceae > Rhizomicrobium. Next base: position 1,439 of record CALDFO010000433.1, on the reverse strand, counting down.
AGCGGCCGGTGATGACACGCCATCTCAAGGCCGAGGCGCCCGAACGCGCCGCCCGCGTGGTGCGCGAGTTCCGCGCCGCGCTGATGACAGTATGGCTGGGCACCATCATCCTGGTGGCGGGGCTGCTGCTGTGGGCGCCCGATGTCCTGCTGCGGGGCCATTATGTGGCCCAGGATGTGATCCTGGTGGCGGCCATCACCGCGGCGATCGCGCTGGTGCGGAATTTCCGCGCGCCGCTGGCGACGTTCCTGCAGGCGGCGGGCGAATTCAAGGCGCTGGCGCAGATCAGCACCTCCACCAGCATCATCTCCATCCTGGGAACGCTGGCGCTGCTGGTGACGCTGGGGCCGATCGCCTCGCTGGGCGGCATCATGGCGGGCGAACTGGTGACGCTCTATCGCTGCCACCGCATCGCCGCCGACTGGAAGCGCGCCCATGCGTGACCCGTTGGGTGAATCGGTCGTCATCTGCATTCCTACCTTCAAGCGTCCCCGGATGCTGAACCGCCTGCTGGACGCCATCGCGGCGCTGGACACCCAGGCCGATGTCCGCGTGCTGGTGGCCGACAATGATGCCGAAACCCATGCCGGGCTGGACCTGGCGCGGGCGCGGCAGGCCGCCTATCGCTGGCCGCTGACGGCGGTGATCGCGCCAAAGCGCGGCATCGCCCAGGTCCGCAACACCCTGATCGAACAGGCGCTGAAAACCGATGCGGCTTTCATCGCCATGATCGACGATGACGAATGGTGCGACCGCGACTGGATCACCGCCTTCCTGGCGGCGGCGCGGACAAGCGGCGCAGACGTGCTGCAAGGCTCCATCCTGTTCGGCAACGATGTGGCGCTGGAAGGGCATGGCGATATCCGCCATGCCAGCGGCCCGGTCGGAATGCTGCAAGGGGCGGGCAATCTGCTGATCCGCCGCGCCGTGCTGGACGGAATGACCGCGCCCTGGTTCGATCCCGCCTTCGCACTGTCGGGCGGCGAGGATCGCGAGTTCTTCGTGCGCCTGGCCCATGCGGGCAAACGCTTCGCCTGGTGCGACGAGGCCCGCGCCCATGGCGACATTCCCGACAGCCGCGCCGGACTGGGCTGGCTGCTGCGCCGCGCCTATTCGGTGGGCAATTCCGACATGCGCGTGCTGCTGAAACACCGTCCCGGCCTGCCGCGCCTGATGGCGGAAAGCGCCAAAATCCTAGCCGCGCTCTTGTTGTCGCCGCCCGCCGCCGTCATCCTCGCGGGCAGCCCGAATCGCCGTGCCGTGCCGTTGCAGAAGCTGTTCCGCGCCGCCGGCAAGCTCACCGCGATGTTCGGGGCGCGCTACAACGAGTATGCCGTGGTCCATGGCGAATGAGTACGCTCTAGGCTACATGCCCCCCCGCGCCGTCGAACGCACCCTGCTGGCGGTGGCGGTCTATGTCGCACTGCTGCTGATGATCT
>CALDFO010000432.1 GCA_937942205.1 uncultured Alphaproteobacteria bacterium | reverse complement strand
TTAACTTCTCAGAAGTATTGATCGTTACTTTGAAATTCAGCCAGGGGAAAAGTTCAGTGGGAAAAGCGCCAGAGGGTGTTGTGTCGGCCAGCCTTATCATTCTTGTGTTGGTCGGGCTTGCCGTCGGGGGCGGGGTGGGTGTTCTGCTTGAAGGCATGATGCCCGGCACCCGCGTGCTCGCCATAGTCGCGGGTTTCACGGCAACGATTGTCGCAAGCATCGCCCGTTACAAAGTGTTTTTCCTGCGCCGGCGCAAGGATGTGGACGAAGCCCGGATTCCGATGGTGGTCGTGGTCAATGCCGCGATCGCTTCGATCGCCGGCAGCCTGGCCGCGCATGACCTGATGGGCATCGCCAGCGATCAAATATCGACCTCGCTGATGAGCGCCATAGCGGGCCTGTTGTCGGCAATCCTGATGGCGCTGCTGATGATAACCTACCATAGCAGCCCGAACACCCGCGGCTGATCCGTTTCAAGTCAGGCCATGGAGCGGCCGGATCATGGTGCGGATCGGTAAAAGCCATACCGGCGCGCCTTGCCCGGCCGCGTGCAAGCCGCCTTGCGCGACCGGTCTGGTGGCAATTCCCGGCGAACGGAATGCGTCCATCGGAAAATGGGCCGCGCAGCGGCGCAAGTCGCCGTCGCGCGCCGGGCTTGACGCCATTATTTGCCGTACTTCGTGCGGCAAATAATGGTGGGCGCGACAGAGGACCCGACCCCACCCCCTTTAAGCATAGGCCGGGCCGAAACAGACCCTCCCGGATTCATTTGATGATTTGAGCCTGCAAAATCACGCCGCTTCGTATAGAGCCGGAAACGGCGGATTGTGGACTACCGCAGCATGATAAATCCGCTGGCCGGGAAGCACCGGATTGTTTCGGTTCTCTGTATCGCCGCCCATGCTGTGGCTTGACCACCAATTATTAATTTCCTCTTGCGACTTCGGCATTCCAATTTCAGCAATCATGCGCTCCATCTTTTCACGGCGCACTTGCTCGCTCTTAATCTCAAGCAGTTCAGGGGACCCGCCGCTTGCCCAATACGTTGCGAAGAACTCCCCCAGCGTCCCGCTTATCGCGTCATATCCAAGATCGGGACGGACCCATTTTGTCGGGTCGCTGGTAATCCGGCGTTCAAACAGCATCTTCTCAAGCCACACCTGTTCTTGAGGTGTAAGTTTCTCGCCGCGTGCTAGACGCGGATTCATAAGTGCCAGTTGCCGCTCTACTTCTGTGGTTTCAAGAATGTACCGCTTGACGGCTTCGGCTTGGTTCTTCTTCCGCCATTCCAGCCCCCAGCCGATCACGGCCAACGCGATCACCGCGATAACAACCCACACGATTGCCATTTGAACCACCCCCGATTTGATGGGCGGCACATCACGCGATGCGCCTCACCCTGTGTCATCTTGCCGAAGGCGGGTTAATGGCAGCTTGGACTTGTGAGGCTTCGTTATCGAAAACGCCCGAACAAGGCGGCAACAGAGTCCACGGATTTTCCACGGGTTCATGTGCCGAGTTCTGCTTTCGTGCGCCTTTTCGCGCCGATGAGGATAAAGCGGAACAGCATCCAAGCTGTTGTTTTTCAGGGGTTTTAATGGTGGGCGCGACAGGGATTGAACCTGTGACCCCTCCCGTGTGAAGGGAGTGCTCTCCCGCTGAGCTACGCGCCCGCCGGTGCCCCTCCATTGCTGGAGTCTGGCGGCGGAGGGGCAGGGCTATAAGGCCCCTCCCCCACCCCGTCAAGCCGGGCCGTCTATGGCTGGGCGGATCCCTTGCGGTATAGTCGCGCGATTTCGCCAAACGCCGGGAGACGCGGGATATGAGCCTGATGCAGCAGGCGCTGGCGGCGCAGCGCGGCGGGCGGCTGGCGGACGCCGAACAGCTGTACCGCCAGGCCCTGGCACTGGCGCCTTCGCCGGAAGGCTTTTCCAATCATGGCAATGTTCTGAGCGCGCTGGGCCGCAAGGACGAGGCCCTGGCGGCGCAAGCCAAGGCGCTGGCGCTGCGGCCCGGCTATCTGGAAGCCCTGTTCAACCGGGGCAATATCTTCCTGGACCTGCGGCGCGGCGCCGAGGCGCTGGTCGATTACGACGCCGCGCTGGCCCAGCGGACCGACATCGCCGCCCTCTGGAACAATCGCGGCACCGCCCTGCGCCAGCTTGGGCAACAGGAGGCGGCGCTGGACAGCTACCGCCGCGCGGCGGCGCTGCAACCGGGCCATGCCAATGCCCTCACCAACTGCGCCATGATGCTGGGCGAACTGCGCCGCTTCGAGGAGGCCCTGACCGCCGCCGACCGCGCCCTGGCGGCGCAGCCGGATTTCGCCGAGGCGCTGTATGTGCGCGGCAACGCCCTGCGCGACCTGGGCCGGGTAGAGGAGGCGCTGGCCGATTACGAACGGGCGCTGGCGCAAAATCCCCATCACCCGCATGTTCTGAACGGCATCGCCCATGCCGCGCTGCTGCTGTGCGACTGGGATCGCACCGCCCGGCTGACGCGGGTGTTGCCGCAGGCGGTGGCGGCGGACCGCGCCATCCAGCCCTTTGTGCTGCTGGGTTATAGCGACGATGCCGCGCTGCTGCGCCGTTGCGCCGAGAATGCCATCCAGCGCGCCGCGCCGCCCCGCCCCGCCTTGTGGCAGGGCGAAAAATACCGCCATGACCGCATCCGGCTGGCCTATCTGTCGGCCGATTTCCACCAGCACGCCACCGCCGTTCTGATGGCGGACCTGTTCGCGCGCCACGACCGGAGCCGCTTCGAGGTCAGCGCCTATGCCTTCGGCCCCGACGACAACAGCCCGATGCGGGCGCGACTGGAAAAAGCCTTCGCCCATTTCCACGATGTGCGCGGCAAGAGCGATGCGGACATCGCGCGAATGCTGCGTGCGGCGGAAATCGACATCGCGGTGGACCTGAACGGCCACACCCTGGACGGGCGGCCCGGCATCTTCGCCCACCGGCCCGCGCCGGTGCAGGTGAACTATCTGGTCTATCCCGGCACCACCGGCGCGCCCTGGATGGATGTGGTGCTGGGCGACCGGGTGGTGACGCCGATGGACCAGCAGTCTTTCTTCAGTGAAACCATCGTCCAGCTGCCCGGTTGCTATCAGCCCAACGACGCCACGCGCGTGATCGGTCCCGCGCCCGGCCGCGCGGAGGCGGGCCTGCCGGAGGATGCGTTCATCTTCTGCTGCTTCAACAACAACTGGAAGATCACCGCCCCGGTGTTCGACATCTGGATGCGGCTGCTGACCCAGGTGTCCGGCAGCGTGCTGTGGCTGCTGGATTCGCCCGCCGCGCCCAATCTGCGCCGGGCGGCGGCGGCGCGCGGCGTGGATGCTTCGCGGCTGGTCTTCGCACCGCGCCTGGATGCGGCGGCGCATCTGGCGCGCCACAGGCTGGCCGACCTGTTCCTCGACACCCTGCCCTACAACGCCCACACCACCGCCAGCGATGCGCTGTGGGCGGGCCTGCCGCTGGTGACCTGTCACGGCAAAAGTTTTCAGGGCCGCGTCGCCGCCAGCCTGCTGAAATTCGCCGGGCTGGCCGAACTGGTCACCCACCGGCCCGAGGATTACGAGGCGCTGGCGCTGGATCTGGCGCGCAATCCGGCGTTGCTGCAAGCCACGCGCGACAAGCTGGCCCTGGCCCGCAAAACCGCGCCTTTGTTCGACAGCGCCCGCTTCGTGGCGGGGCTGGAAGACGCCTATGCGGCAATGCCGCGCTGACCGGCCCTCTAGGAAGATTTGGGGCGCTTTTTCGGATCGAAGCCGTACAGCCGTTCCGGATTCTCCACCAAAATGCGGTGGCGCAATTTTTCATCCGGCGCCCAGCTTTTCATCAGCGCGATCAGCACCACATCGTCGGGCATGGCGACCGGGCTGACCGTCTTGGTGGCGTCGGGATGCGGCCAGTCGCTGCCCCAGATACAGCGCTCCGGCGCGGTGGCGATATAGCCCCGGGCCGCCGCCGTCGCCCCGGCATAGTCGGGCGCGGTGCCGCCGCCATACAGATAGGCGCCCGACACCTTGACCCAGCCATGCCCTTTTTCCAGCAGGCGGCGCACGGTGTCATATTGCGGCTGGCCCAGCGCGGTGGCGCGGCCCAGATGATCCACCACCACCGGCACCGGCAGGCTCATCAACAGCGATTCCATCTTGACCAGCAGATCGGGCGGCATGTTGCACTGGATATGCCAGCCCAGCGCGGCGATGCGCTTGGCCAGCGGCATCACCTCTTCCGCCGGAACCGGATTGCCCAGGCCGAACTGAATGCGCACACCGCGGATGCCCGCCGCGTGAAGCCGCTTCAGTTCGGCATCGCTGACGCTGGCATTGACGACACAGACGCCCCGCGCCGCATCGCCCTGCTGGGCGACGGCATCCAGGGTGCAGCGGTTGTCGGTGCCGTAACTGGACGGCTGCACCACGATGCTGCGGCTGGTGCCGATGCGCTTCTGCAACGCGCGGTAATCGCGCACCGTGGCGTAAGGCGGCTTCAGCACCGCGTCGGGCAGATAGGCGAAGCGCGGATCATAGATATGGTTGTGGCAATCGCAGGCGCCGTCCGGCACGGTGAAGCCGGTGCGCGGATCGGCGGCCCAAGCCGGTGTGAAGGCGGGCGTGGCGGCCAGCGCGACGCCAGCGCCAACAAAGATACGGCGATTCAATTTTGTTCTCTGGTTTGTCATCTGGCGCCCCGCTGCCTGCCGCCCCGGTTTCCCCGGCGTTCCCCGTGATCGCGCCATGATGGCGGGCCGCCGCGGCAAAAACAATGGTGCGGCGGCGGTCCCCAGGGTCTAAAAGCAGCCGCATGATCGACGAGACCCACAAAACCAAAGCCCGCGCCTGGTTCGAGGAACTGCG
>CALDFO010000431.1 GCA_937942205.1 uncultured Alphaproteobacteria bacterium | reverse complement strand
AGCCGCCGCTGCCATCCAGATCCGCGCCGATCACGGCGTTCATGTCGCCCAGCACGCGCCAGGTCACATACCAGATGCCGGCAACCGAGAGCGCCGCCGTGGTCCAGAAGCCCTTGTAGAGCGCGCCCATGATGTTGTTCGAGCTGCCAAGGCGGACAAAATAGGTGCCGATGATCGAAGTGATGATACAGATGCCGCCGACGACGAGCGGCAGCGACATGAGCGCCATCAGTTCGGCCGAGGAGGCCTTCACCAGCAGGGCGATGGAGACCATGGTGAGGCCGAGCGTCACGACATAGGTCTCGAACAGGTCAGCCGCCATGCCGGCGCAGTCGCCGACATTGTCGCCCACATTGTCCGCAATCACAGCCGGGTTGCGCGGATCGTCCTCGGGGATACCCGCTTCCACCTTGCCGACGAGGTCGGCGCCCACATCCGCTGCCTTGGTGAAGATGCCGCCGCCCAGGCGCGCGAAGATCGAGATCAGCGAGGCGCCGAAGCCCAGCCCCACCAGCGAGTCCACGATGATGCGGCTCTGGCCGGCATCATGCAGGTCCAGGCCCAGGCAGCGGGTGAGGAAGAAGAAATACCCGGCCACGGCCAGCAGCCCCAGGCCCACCACCAGCATGCCGGTGACGGCGCCGGAGCGGAAGGCCACCGACAGCCCCGCCGCCAGGCCGGAGCGCGCCGCCTCGGCGGTGCGGACATTGGCGCGCACACTGACATACATGCCGACATAGCCCGCCGCGCCCGACAGGGCCGCGCCGATCAGGAAGCCGGCCGCCACCTGCCAGCCCAGGAAAACGAAGGCCAGCACGAAGATCACCACGCCGACCATGGCGATGGTGGTGTATTGGCGGTTCAGGTAAGCGCGCGCGCCCTCCTGGATGGCGGCGGCGATTTCCTGCATCCGGGCGTTGCCCGCGGGCAGGCTCAGGACGGACCGGATGGTCCAGAGGCCATAGAGCAGCGCGAGCACGCCGCAGGCCAGAACGATTTCCAATTCCATTGAATACTCCCCTTCAGAAAGTTCGTTATGGGCCGGCGCAAAAGCCGTCCCGTCGAACCGGGGAAAGGCCGAACGCCGATCCCCATGGCCGGGGTCCCATCCTGGAGGCTGATGGGACTCGCCGCTTCAAGGGCGCGCAAAGAGTGCCAAAAGGACATGCCGCAGGCAACCGCTCCGGCAGGGGATTCTGACAGGAAAATCAGGATAGAAAATCAGGCCCAGAGATCAGGTCCAGGGATCAGGCCCGAAAATCGGGCCCCAGCCTCACGTCTGGCAGCGCGACTGGACGGGATTTTTGGGCGCTTCACCGCTGGTCGGGGCCTTTTCCGGTGGGGTGTGCAGCGCCGGCGTCTGCTTGGGCCGCAGTTCGGCGATCTGCACCGTGCAGACCGTGATCTGCTTGACCTTGTTCGCGCCCATCACCTTGCGGGCATCGGCTAGCAGCCGCGCCTCCATGGCGGGGATGTCCACCTTCTGCGGGTCGTCGGCCGTCGTCACCCGGGTGGCGTTCACATTGCGGACGAACGAGTCCTGGATGAAGGGGAGCTTTTCGCGCACCGCCACCACCACGCCTTCCGAGGCGGCGGTCAGGCGGGTGGAAATATAGGCATAGCCGATCAGCTTGCCGTCCGCGTCGGTCAGCGGCGCCATCAGATAGGGCATGTCCACATTGGTGCCGGGCTTGCCGCCCTTTTTGCTGTCACCGGCCGCGCCATGCTCCGCCGCCAAAGCGGGAACGGCCAGGAGCAGCAGAAGCGGAATCATGGCGCGTTTCATGGCCATCAGCCTCACAAATCATAGTTAGAAGTTTATTAACGACCCCCTCCCCCCGCGCGCGAAGCGTATGGCGAGGGGAGAAATTCCCCCTCCGCCTTCGCACGCGCAGGCGCGTGCTACGGCACCTCCCCTGTGAACGGGGGAGGATCAAAAATGCCGGTAGCCTTTTTGCGGCAGCACCATCTCCGCGCCCTTGATGCGGACATGCGCGCCCTCGCCCTGCTCGACGTGACCGATGCGCGTGAAAGGCCCGGTCAGGCCGGGCGGGCCGGTGAAGGCGATCTGGTAATCGTCGCCCGCCGTGACGGCGCGGCGCACCGCCTGCTCGCCCCACAAGGCGCGCAGCGCGGGCGACAACGGCACCTGTTCGCCTTCGATCACCACCCGCACGCCGGAGGCGGCGGCGACATGGCCCAGATCCGCCACCAGTCCGTCCGACACATCCACCGCAGCGTGGGCGATTTCGCGCAATGTCCCGGCGAAATCCACCGGCGGCTGCGGCACGCGATAGCGGCCGATCAAAGCGTCGCGGTCGGCATCGGACAGGCTGTGCACCTCGCGCCGGAAGATCGCCAGCCCGCCGCCGCTGTCGCCGATGGTGCCCGTCACATACACATCATCGCCGGGGCGCGCGCCGCCGCGCCTCACCATCCGGCCCTGGGGCACAAAACCAAAGGCGGTGATCGCCGCCGAGAACGGCCCGTCGGTGGCGCTGGTGTCGCCGCCCAGCAGAGAGATGCCGAAGGCGCGCTGGTCCTGCGCCAGCCCCTCGGCGAAACCGGCCAGCCAGTCGGGCGTCACCGTGGCGGGCAAGGTCAGGTTCAACAGATAATATGCGGGCGCCGCGCCCTTGGCGGCCAGATCGGACAGGTTCACCCGCAGCGCCTTGCGGGCGATGGCGGCGGGCGGATCGAAGCCGAAGAAATCCACACCCTCGGCGATGGAGTCGGTGGTCACCACCAGATCGCATCCAGCCCGCTGGGGCAGAATGGCCGCGTCATCGCGCAGGCCAAAGGCGCTGTCGCCCGCCAGGGGCGCGAAATAGCGGGCGATGATGCCGAACTCGTCCATGCCGCCAGCGTAAAACAAAGGCGGCGGCCGGGATATATGAAGTTTACCCCCATCTGTCGCAGCTCGGGTCTGCTCCGCAGACACCTCGCTACGACATCTTCCCCCTCCAAGCGCTTCGCGCAGAGGGGGAAGAAAGCCGGAATACGCTTAAACAGGCATCTTTCGCTTGCTGTATTCGCGGCCCATGACCGCCACCGCCTCGCCGCCCGCGCCCGCCGAGATCACCATCGCGCCGTCCTTGATCTGCTGGACGACATTGTTGTGCCCCGGCTGGGTTTCCGCCGCGTTCAGGAAGTTCACCTTGTGCTTCTTGCACAGGTTCAGGATGTCGCTGCGGACCTTCTGCATGTTGGGCAGCGCCGAAATGTCTTCCACCACCTTGCCCTGGGCGTCGCGCACCACCGGATGACCCGACAGGCCGCCGTCTGCGACACTGTTATAGCCGTTGAGCCAGAGATTGTGGTCGCCCGGTCCCCATTCGGCGAAGGACACGCCGGGAACGCCCAGCATGGCGTCGGCGGTGACATCGCCATAGGTGTCCTCGATCTTGAGGCCGAAGATCAGCTCGCCACGCTTGTTCAGCGGCCACAGATCGGCGATATGCTGATAGGTGCCGCCCGCCACGCCCCAGATATTGGCGGCATAGCTGGCGCTGTTGCCGCGCAGGCCCTGCATCGCCAGTTTCGGCACGCCGGGCGTGTCCTGGAAGGGATAGCGGCAGCCCATATGGGCGTAGGTCTCGACCGCCTTGGGATCGCGGGCATGGCAGATGTGAATGCCCATCACGCCGGTGCAGAGGATCTGCTCCAGCACCCAGGTGTTGGCGCGGGCATAGGCTTCATCCAGCCCGATCACCGGCGGCGTCACGAACACCACCGGGAATTTGTGGCCCGACCGGGTGGGGCCGCCATCCTTCAGGCCGCGCATGAATTCGCGCAGGTCTTTCAGATCGAACAGGCCATGCTCCATCTCGTAATTGATGGCGTCGGCCCAGGTCTTGGCCATCTTCTTGCCCTGCTCATACGGGTCGATGCCCGGCCCCACGCCTGCGCCGGTGTAATAGATCGGCTGGCCGTCTTCCCACAGCTCGATCACCTTGTTCAGGCGGCGCGGCTTGTAGTTCGGGTCCATGCTGGACGGCTGCTGGCCCGAATTGACCGGCTTGGTCTGTGCCATTGCGCCGGTGGCGGCGGCCGCCGCGCCCAGCGCCGCGCCCGCCAGCAGAAAGTCACGCTTCTTGATGTCCATGATGTCCTCCCCAGGGTTTGGGTCAGAGTGGTCCGCCTGTGGCGCGGCCGCAAGTCTTTCGCGCCTTCGCAGGCGCGAAATAAGCGGAACATCGCGATGGCAAGCTAGAAGTCGAGCTCGTCCGCCGGTACCGGCAATCCGAACTCCGCCGCCCGCTTGCGGCGCGCGATATTATCGAGGGCGGCATTGACGAAACCCGGCTCGTCGCCGCCGAAAAAGGCCCCGGCCACGGCGACATACTCGTCGATCACCGCCCTGGCGGGCACCTCGCGCTGGGCCACCAGTTCGTACACGCCGCAGCGCAGAATGGCGCGCAGGATGGAATCCACCCGCTCCAGCTTCCATTTCTCGGACAGCGAGGCGGCGATGGCGCGGTCGATCTCCACCTGATGCGGCGGCACGCCATTGACGATGGCATGGAAGAAATCGGCATCGGGTAAAACCGGCAGTTCGGCGAAACGGTGATCGGCGAATTCCTGCGCCACCTCGGCGGCGCCGCTGCCGTTCATTTCCATCTGATACAGGGCCTGCACGGCGCCCAGGCGGGCGGCATGGCGGGCATCGGCGCGGGCCTGGGCTTGCGGCGAGCTCATCGGGAATATCCCAGCCGTTCGCCATGGGTGGCCAGCGCCAGACAGGCGCGGGCGGCGTCGCCGCCAATGTCCTGGCGCAGCGCCATGTCCAGCGCCGCGCCTTCGTCCGAGGCCAGCACCAGCCCGTTGCCGATGGCCAGGCCCTGGGTGCCCAATGCGGTCAAACCCTGCATCGCCTGGGTGTAATAGGCATCCGCGATATGGGCGGGACCGGCCACCGCGCCCAGCGCGACATAGCCGTCATATTTTCCGGCGCGCACCGCCATGGCCAAAGCGGGCACGATCTCCAGCACGCCGGGCAGCGACAGCCGCTCAAACCGCGCCGCGCCTTTTTCCAGCGCGGCGGTGGCGCCGTCCATCAGCGCATCGGCCACGGCCGGAAAATATCGCGCCTCGATAATCAGTATGTTCATGGCTTGCTCAGGCCCTCCTCCCCCTTCGCGTGCGAAGCACGCACCAAGGGGGAGGTGGCTTCAACGTGCGAAGGCGACCCCTTGGGAGCCGAGCGTAAGTTGAAGCCGGAGGGGGTCATCATTAAAGCTTATCATCACCTTCGAGTTCGCCGATCAGCGCCTCGAAATCGCGGGTTTCGCGGAAGTTGCGATAGACCGAGGCGAAGCGCACATAGGCCACCTTGTCCAGGCTGGCCAGCGCCTGCATCACCAGTTCGCCGATCACATTGACCGGAATCTCGTTCTCGCCCATCGACTCCAGGCGGCGCACGATGCCGGTGACGGTGCGGTCCACCCGCTCGCGCTCCACCGGGCGCTTGCGCAGGGCGTGATTGATCGAACGCTCCAGCTTGTCGCGGTCGAAGGTCTCCCGGCGGCCGCTTTTCTTCACCACGATCAGCTCGCGCAACTGCACGCGCTCGAAGGTGGTGAAGCGCCCGCCGCATTCCGGGCAGTGGCGGCGGCGGCGGATCGCCGAATTGTCCTCGGAAGGACGGCTGTCCTTCACCTGGCTGTCTTCATGTCCGCAGAATGGGCAGCGCATCGCGTCTCCTCAGTCTTTCTTCGGGCCGTCGCCCTGGCCGTAATATTGGGTGCCCAGCGTGATCGGCGCGCGGCCCTGCTTCACCCGGTGCATGTTGGTGTCGCGCAGGGAATAGACACAGCCGCAATACTCCTGCTGGTAGAAGTTCTCGCGCTTGCTGATC
>CALDFO010000430.1 GCA_937942205.1 uncultured Alphaproteobacteria bacterium | reverse complement strand
GGGGCGACCGGACGGGCGACGGGGCCGCATTTGCACTGGACGCTGAACTGGTTCCAGGTGCGGCTGGACCCGTCGCGCAGCACGCGCAAGCCGTTGCCCGATCCGGTCTAGCTATTCGTTATTTGGGCTTGCCGACATAGCACTTGCCGTCGCCGCTCTCGAACAGGGTATGGGGATTGGCGGCGAAGAATTCGTCGAAGGCCTGGCGCACTTCGGGCCATTTGCCCTTGCCGAGCCAGCTCTTGAAATAATCGTCGCCGATCAGCACGCCGCCGGGCGTCAGTTGCGGCCACCAGGCCTTCAAATCGGCCATCACCGACAGATAGTCGTGGCCCGCATCGATGTGCAGCACATCGGGCCGGATGCCTTTTGCCTTGAGGAGCTGGAAGCCGTTGATGCTGTCCAGCGGCAGCGGGATCACCTGCTGTTGCAAACCCTCGTTGCAGATATTGGCGGCGAACTTGTGATAGAGGCGCGGATAGCCGAACTCGAAATCCAGGTCGGGGATGAACTTCTCCCACAGATAATGCTCCGACGAGCCCAGCCAGGTGTCGATGGCGATCACCACGGCGTCCAGCCCCAGCCGTTGAATCTCTTTCGCCATGGTCACGACCGAGGCGCCTTTCCAGACGCCGACTTCCACCACGATGGCGGGCCGCACCTCCGCGATGGCGCGGGTCAGATAGGGGTGTTGGGAATGCCAGCCCTGGAGATCGGTCTGGTGGCGCTGGTGCGGAAAATCCGCCAGCGGATCGCGGCCGAAGAACAGGGCGTCGAGGATTTTCCGGCGTGTCGTCATGGCGTCCTGTCTACAGCCCCTGCAAAATCCTGTCACGCTCTGTCGGCCAGCGATTGTGAATCCACAGCCATTGCGCCGGATCGGCCCGGACGATGTCTTCAATGCGGGCTGTGATGGCGGCGGTCAGGGCCTGCACATCGTGCGCTTCGTCGCCGGTGGATGTGACGGCGGGGCCTTCGCTGATGGTGACATGGAAGCGCGGCCCGCCGGTGCGGCGGTTGGCGGCCATCAGGATGCGGGCGCCCGTCTTGAGCGCCAGCGCGGCGGGCGCGGGCGTGGTCATGGCGTCGCGGCCGAAAAAGGGCACCGCGATGCCTTCGCGCAGCTTCTGGTCCACCAGGATGTACAGCGCCTTGCCGCCGCGCAGTTGCGCGAACATGCGCCGCGCGGCGCTCTGCTTGGTCAGCAGCGAGTCCGGCCCGTTGAGGCTGCGCTGGCGGGCGATCCAGTCCGCGATATAGGGATTGTTGGGGGGGCGGACCACTCCGGTGCCGTCCAGCCCGTATTGCTCGCCCAGGATGGGCATCATTTCCCAGTTGGCCAGATGGCCCGACAGAAACATCAGCGGCTGGCCGCGAAAGCTTTGCGGCGTCACCCCCGGCGGATAGCTGGCGGTGATGCGCGGATCGTCGCCCAGCGGCGAGAATTTCTCCAGATGCGGATACTCCGCCACCACCCGGCCCAGATTGTCCCACATGGCGCGGCGGATGGCGTCGCGTTCGGCCGCGCTTTTCTCGGGAAAGGCGGCGGCCAGATTGGCGCGCGCCACCCGGTCCGGCGGCAGGAGCGAAAAGATGTGACGGCCGATCCAGCCACCCAGCGCCGAGGCCGCTTCCAGCCCGATGACGCGGAACAGCGCCATGAACAGGAAAAACACGCCCGCCTCCGCGCCATAGCGCAGCTTTTGCAGAAAGGAGAGGTTGTGGCCGGGCGCGCTCATGCGGCCCGCGCCGGTATGCGGTCCAGCAGCGCCGCCAGCGCGGCGGGATCGTCAAACACCGCCGCGACTTTCAGGGTCTTGATCCCCTGGCGTTGCTCCGGCGTCATGCGGACGAAATCCTTTTCCGTCGTCACCAGCAGCGCCGCGCCCGCGATCCGGCGCAGCTGTTCGATCTCGCCGTCTTCATAGGGGTGATGGTCGGGAAAGAAGCAGGAGCCCATCAGTTCCGCGCCGCTCTCCTCCAGCGAGGCGATGAATTTCTCCGGCCGCCCGATCCCGGCAAAGGCAAAGATGGGCTTACCGGAGAAATCATTGGGCTGGGTGTGGAGATGCGCGCGCAGCACCGGGCCCGCATAGCCGTGCAGGCCGGGCGATCCGTCGCCCACCAGGATCACCGCATCGGCGCGCGCCAGGCCCTGGGCCACCGGCTCGCGCAGCGGCCCGGCCGGAATGCCGCGGCCGTTGCCGAAGCCGGTCTCGGCATCCACCACCACCAGCGACAGGGTCTTGTGCAGGGTGAAATTCTGGTGGCCGTCATCCATCACCAGGGCGGTCGCGCCCTTGGCCCGCGCCAGCCGCGCCCCGGCGGCGCGGTCGCGCGCCACCACGGTCTGGGCGGTGCGCGCCAGCAGCAGGGCCTCGTCGCCCATTTGCGCCGCGCTGTGGGCGCGATAGGCCAAGGCGGGGCCGCGTTCGCGGCCGCCATGGCCGCGGGTGAGGAAAAAGGGATGGAAACCGCGCGCGCGCAGGGCATGGGCAAGGGCGATGGCGATGGGCGTCTTGCCGCTGCCACCCGCCGTCAGGTTGCCGACGCAGATCACCGGCATGTCCGCCACGAAGGGCCGCGCCCATCCGGCTTTGAGCCGCACGCTCAGTCCGTACAGCGCGCCCAGCGGCGACAGCAGCGCCGCCAGCGGCCCGCCGGTCTTCCAGAAATCCGGCGCGCGCATCATGTGAGGCTCTTCAGCGCCTGCAGGGTGCGCGCCACCGCCCCCGCCAGCCTGGCGGCGCCTTGCACGGCGGCGGCGCCCGCGGCCCGTGCGCCGTCCGGATCGGCGATCAGCCGCGCCGCCTCGCGGGCGATGTCGGCGCTGTTGAAGACCCGGCCGAAGCCTTGCGCCGCCAGGATGGCGTCATAAGCCTTGACCGCGCTGGCGGTGTGCGGGCCCGCCAGCACCGCGCAGGACAGGGCCGCCGGTTCCAGCGGATTGTGCCCGCCCAGCGGCACCAGCGTGCCGCCCAGGAAGCAGAAGGGCGCGAGGCGATAGAACAGCCCCAGCTCGCCCAGCGTGTCGGCGATATAGACCTGCGTCTCGGGCGTGATCCGTTCGCCCGCGCCGCGCCGCGCGGCGGTGCGCGTACCGCACAGCATGACGATATCCGGGCCGCGCTCGGGATGGCGCGGCACCAGGATGGTCAGCAGGTCCGGGTAACGCTGGCGCAGCTGGTCATGGGCGGGCAGCAGGGTTTCGTCCTCGCCGGGATGGGTCTGCGCCGCCAGCAGCACCGGCCGCGCGCCGATCTCGGCGCGCAGCGCCGCCAGCGCGGCCTCGTCCACCGGCAGGGGCGGCGCGTCGGCCTTCAGGCTGCCCACCACCCGGACATCCTTGGCCCCCAGGGCGCGGAAGCGGTCCGCGATCTCCTCATCCTGCGCCAGCACCAGGTCGAAGGCGCCCAGCAGGACCGCGCTGCTGTCGCGCGCCAGGCGCCAGCGCTCCGCCGAGCGGGCCGAGATGCGCGCATTGACCAGCGCCAGGCGCACGCCGCGCCGCGCCGCCGCCAGGATCAGGTTGGGCCACAGGTCGGATTCCACCAGCAGGCCGATGTCGGGCCGCCAGTGATCCAGGAAGCGGGCGACCGCGCCGGGCGTGTCCAGGGGCACGAACTGGTGCAGCGCGCCGGGCGGCAGCCGTTTGCGCAGCAGGACGGCGCTGGTGACGGTGCCGCTGGTGATCAGCACATGCGCGCCATCGGCCTGCAGCCGTTCCACCAGCGGCAGGGCGGACAGGCTTTCGCCGACCGACGCGCCATGGATCCAGACCAGGCGGCCGTCCGGGCGGGGCGTCTGGGTGCGGCCCAGCCGTTCGCCCAGCCGCGCCGGGGCTTCCTTGCCGCGCGCCGCGCGCTGGCGCAGCAGCAACGGGGCCAGCGGCGTGGCGAGGCGGGTCAAGACCCGCCAGCCGGTAAGGGCCAAGGGACGCCCATTTATCAGGCGCTCTCCCATCAGGTGCTCTCCAGATTGTGGCGGTAGAGGCTGGCGTAAAGCCCGTCCGCCGCCATCAGCTCGGCATGGCGCTCGGCATTGAAGGTCCAGTTGACCGCATTGCGCAGCACGAGGCCGACGGTCTTGTCGTGATAGGTCGGGTAGGTCTCGTGCCCGGGGCGGAAGTAGAAGATGTTTCCAGCACCGCGACGATAGGTGAGGCCCGAGCGAAACACTTCGCCGCCCTGGAACCACGAGACGAACACCGTCTCGAGCGGCTCGGGCACGGTGAACGGCTCGCCATACATCTCTTCGGTCTCGAGCTCGAAATAGGCCGGCAGGCCCTTGGCGATGGGATGGCCGGGATTAACCACCCACAGCCGCTCGCGCTCGCCCGCCTCGCGCCAGTGCAGGTTCGCCGGCGCGCCCATCAGGCGCTTGAAGATCTTGGAGTGGTGGCCCGAATGGAGGACGATGAGCCCCATGCCCTGCCAGACCCGCTCGACCACGCGCTCGACGATCTTGTCGTCGACGAGATTGTGCGCGGCATGCCCCCACCAGAGGAGGACGTCGGTCTCGTCGAGCTTCTTTTCGGTCATGCCGTGCTCGGGATCCTGCAGCGTCACGGTGGAGGCGACGATGTTCTTGTCCTCGCCCAAGAG
>CALDFO010000429.1 GCA_937942205.1 uncultured Alphaproteobacteria bacterium | reverse complement strand
TTCAGCTACCTCTCGGTTCGCTCCGCTCACCTCGAACGCTGAAACCACCTCCCCCCTTTCCATACTTCGCATGAAGGGGGAGGCGGGTCTGTGCTCGGTCCTTAATTAAGTTGGATTCCCTTCCCTCGCATCGCCTGACGGCGCTGCTCGCCGGGAATGACAAGGGGGCCAAGCTGTCATTCCCGCGAAAGCGGGAATCCAGCTTTCCTTTTTCTTCCGGCCGCTCGTTCGTCATTCGGAACGATCCACTGGATCGTTCCGTTGACCTTCGGTCAACCATTCCTCACGGCGCGCGGCGTTGCTCGCTCGGAAGGGTTTAGCAGGCCGCGCCATCCGGCCGCTCGCTCTGGCTCGCGGCGTTGCTCGCTCGCAATGGTCCACCGGACCATTGCGGTTGTCCTTCTGCGAAGCAGAAGGACAACACGCTCACAACCCCTCAAACAGCGCCGTCGAAAGATAGCGTTCCGCGAAGCTGGGAATGATCGTCACGATGGTCTTGCCGGCGTTTTCGGGCCGCGCACCCACTTCCAGCGCCGCCGCGATGGCCGCCCCCGACGAGATGCCCACCGGAATGCCTTCCAGCCGCGCCGCCTTGCGCGCGGTTTCCAGCGCGGTCTCGTTGGAGATGGTGATGATCTCGTCGATCACCGAGCGGTCCAGGATGGCGGGCACGAAACCCGCGCCCAGGCCCTGAATTTTGTGCGGGCCGGGCTGGCCGCCCGACAGCACGGGAGAATCCTCCGGCTCCAGCGCGATCATCCGCACCGACGGCTTCTTCTGCTTCAGAACCTGGCCGACGCCGGTGACGGTGCCGCCGGTGCCCACGCCGGAGATCACGATGTCCACCTTGCCTTCGGTGTCGTTCCAGATTTCCTCGGCGGTGGTGCGGCGGTGAACGTCCACATTGGCCGGATTCTCGAACTGCTGGGGGATCACCGAGTCGGGATGCTCGGCCGCCAGTTCATGGGCGCGGGCGATGGCGCCCTTCATGCCCTTGGCCGCTTCGGTCAGTTCGATCTGGGCGCCCAGGATCATCAGCATCTTGCGCCGTTCCAGTGACATGCTTTCCGGCATCACCAGGATCAGCTTGTATCCCTTGGCGGCGGCGACAAAGGCCAGGGCGATGCCGGTATTGCCGCTGGTCGGCTCGATCAGGGTGGTCTTGCCGGGCGCGATGACGCCCTCTTTTTCCAGCGCCTCGATCATGGCGACGCCGATACGGTCCTTGACCGAGGAAATCGGATTGAAGAATTCCAGCTTGAGCAGGATGTCGGCCTTGACGCCCGCCTCGGCATTCAGGCGATGCAGCCGCACCAGCGGCGTGTCGCCGATGGTCTGGGTGATGGAGTCATAGATTTTTCCGCGTCCCGGCTTGCCCTGTTCCATCTTCATTTCTCCCTAGATCGTGGCATCAGATTGTGAAATCGGCGCTGGTGTCGATTCCGGCATCCACGCCCGCATGGCGGGCGCGCTGGCAGAGATCCTCGATGGAGACCGAGTCCAGCCGGGTCATCAGTTCGTCCTGCAGCGTGGCGACAAAGGGCGCGACGATGCGCTGGCCCAGTTCGGAACGCGGCACATGCTTTTCCTCGTCGTCCTCGATGCTTTCGGCCACCCGCACCACATCGCCCACGCTGATGCGGCGGCGTTCCCGCGCCAGCCGGTAGCCGCCGCGCGGCCCGCGCACGCCTTTGAGAATGCCCGCGCGCACCAGTTGTTGCATCACCTGTTCCAGGTAACGCTGCGGCACGCCCTGCCGGGCGGTGATCTCCTTGGCCTGGACCGGCTCGGGGCGGGCGTTGAAGGCGATGTCGATCACCGCTTCCAGCGCCAGCAGGGTCTTGCGGGAGAGCTTCAGCATCGGTCCGTCAGGCCTTGTGGGTCATGCCGGTGGAGCCGAAGCCGCCCGCGCCGCGTTCGCTCTCGCCCAGGATGTCGCTTTCGAACAGCACGGCGCGCTCGTGGCGCGCGATCACCATCTGGGCGATCTTCATGCCGCGCGAGATCTTGAACGTCTCCTGGCCCAGATTGATCAGGATCACCTTCACCTCGCCGCGATAGTCGCTGTCGATGGTGCCGGGCGTGTTCAGGCAGGTGATGCCGTGATTCAGCGCCAGGCCGGAGCGGGGCCGCACCTGGGCTTCCACGCCCAGCGGCAATTCGATGGCCAGGCCGGTGGGCACGGCGGCGCGGGCGCCCGGCGCCAGTTCGATGTCGTCCGCCACCGCCGCCAGCAGGTCCAGTCCCGCCGAACCCGGCGTGGCGTAACGGGGCAGGGGCAGGCCCTTGCCGTGGGGCAGCGTCTTGATAATGACTTTCACGCGACACCTTTCAGTTTTTCGGCGATGCGCGCGGCCAGGCGCAGCGCCACTTCGGTTTTGCTCATGTCGGGCCAGGATTCGGCGCCGTCCCCGCGCACCAGATGGACCTGGTTGCGGTCGCCGCCCATCACCGATTCTCCCCTCTCGTTGGCTGAGACATCGTTGGCGATAATCCAGTCGGCGCCCTTGCGGACACGCTTGGCGGTGGCGTTTTCCAGCACATGGTCGGTTTCGGCGGCAAAGCCGATCACCAGCCGGGGGCGCTGCGCATGGGCGGCCAGGGTGGCCAGGATGTCGGGATTTTCCACCAGCTTGATCAGGGGCACCACGCGGTCGGTGCTTTTCTTGATCTTGCTGCCGGCGGCGATGTCGGGCCGCCAGTCGGCCACCGCGGCGGCCATCACCAGCACATCGGTGGGCAGGGCGTCCTCGCAGGCCGTCAGCATCTGCTGCGCCGTGGTGACGGATATCAGCGTCACGCCCGGCGGCGGCGGCAGGGCGACCGGGCCCGACACCAGGGTGGTGTTTGCCCCCGCCCGCGCCAGCGCCGCGGCGATGGCATAGCCCTGCTTGCCGCTGGAATGGTTGGCCAGGAAGCGCACCGGGTCCACCGGCTCGCGCGTCGGCCCCGCCGTCACCAGCGCCCGCACGCCCTTCAGCGGTGCGCCC
>CALDFO010000428.1 GCA_937942205.1 uncultured Alphaproteobacteria bacterium | reverse complement strand
CGTCCGGACGCGCGACCAAAAATAGGACGGATCACGTCTTCCCCCTGTATTTGTTCCGCACCAGCGCCACGATCATTCCCCGAATAGTTCTGGCCTGCTGATCGGTCAGGCCCGACCGCAATATCATGGCGCGGATGTTGCGCACCATCGCCTCGCGCTTGGCGGGCGGAAAGAAGAACTGGGCCGCGTCCAGTTCCTTTTCCAGATGCGCGAACAGCCCCACCAGCTCGGCGCGGGTGGCGGGCTGGCCGCCGGTATTGGGCGTGCGCACGGCGGGCGTGGCGTCGCCCGACTTCAGCCATTCATAGCCCAGCAGCAGCACCGCCTGGCCCAGATTGAGCGAGGAGAATTCCGCCGTGGGGATGGTGATGACCGCGTCGGCCAGGCTGAGTTCGTCATTGTCCAGCCCCGCCCGCTCGCCGCCGAACAGGATCGCGGTGCGCGCGCCCTGCGCCTGCGCCGCGCGCAAGGCCCGCGCGGCGCTTTGCGGGGTATGGATGTCCTTGAGCACATCGCGGCCCCGCGCGGTGGTCGCCAGCACCAGCCGGTAGGGCGCCAGCGCCTCGGACAGGTTGGGATAGACCCGGGCGGCGGCCAGGATGTCGCCCGCCCCGCTGGCCAGGATCTGCGCCCGGTCGTTGGGCCATTCCATCCTGGGCGCGACCAGCACCAGTTCCGACAGGCCGAAATTCTTCATTGCCCGGGCGGCGGCGCCGACATTTTCACCCATCTGGGTCTGGCAAAGGATGACGGCGGGTGGGGTCATTTGGCGCTTTGATGCGGGCGGCTTTGCCGGTAGCTTTCGGCCCGCTATATCCCCTTCCGCTCATTTTTTCGAGGAAAAGTCATGGAAAAGATCAAGGTCGCCAATCCGGTCGTCGAACTCGACGGCGACGAGATGACCCGCATCATCTGGGACCTGATCAAGAAGAAGCTGATCCTGCCCTATCTGGACGTGGACCTGCACTATTACGACCTGTCGATCGAGAACCGCGACAAGACCGACGACAAGATCACGGTCGAGGCGGCGGAAGCCATCAAGAAATACGGCGTGGGCGTCAAATGCGCCACCATCACGCCCGACGAGGCGCGGGTGGAGGAATTCAAGCTCAAGAAGATGTGGAAGTCGCCCAACGGCACCATCCGCAACATCCTGGGCGGGGTGATCTTCCGCGAGCCGATCATCTGCAAGAACGTGCCGCGCCTGGTGCCCGGCTGGACCCAGCCCATCGTGGTGGGCCGCCATGCCTTTGGCGACCAGTATCGCGCCACCGATTTCCTGTTCCCCGGCAAGGGCACCCTGACCATCAAGTTCGTGGGCGAGGACGGCAAGACCATCGAGCATGAAGTGTTCAAGGCGCCGGGTTCGGGCGTCGCCATGGCGATGTACAATCTGGACGACTCGATCCGCGACTTCGCCCGCGCCAGCCTGAATTACGGCCTGCAGCGCAAATATCCGGTCTATCTGTCGACCAAGAACACCATCCTCAAAGCCTATGACGGCCGCTTCAAGGATATCTTCCAGGAGGTGTATGATGCCGAGTTCAAGGCGCAGTTCACCGCGCTGGGCATCACCTATGAGCATCGCCTGATCGACGACATGGTGGCATCCGCCCTGAAGTGGAGCGGCGGCTATGTCTGGGCCTGCAAGAACTATGACGGCGACGTGCAGTCCGACACGGTGGCGCAGGGCTTCGGCAGCCTCGGCCTGATGACCAGCGTGCTGTTCACTCCCGACGGCAAGACGGTGGAGGCCGAAGCCGCCCACGGCACCGTCACCCGCCACTATCGCGAGCATCAGAAGGGCAAGAGCACCTCGACCAACTCCATCGCCTCCATCTATGCCTGGACGCGCGGCCTGGCCCATCGCGCCAAGCTGGACGGCAACGACAAGCTGGCCCGGTTCGCCCACACGCTGGAGGACGTCACGGTCGCCACGGTGGAATCGGGCTTCATGACCAAGGATCTGGCGCTTTTGGTCGGCCCGGACCAGAAGTGGCTGACCACGGAAGGGTTCCTGGACAAGGTGGACGAGAATCTGAAGAAGGCGATGGCCTGACGCGGTCCTTTTGGCCCCTGAGTTCGTCGCGCCATCGCTCGTGTACGTCTTGTACACGTCGCTTGGCGCTCCTGCTCAGGGACCAAAATTCCTCGCGTCAGGTTTGCTTCTGCTTGAAGAGGATGATCCATTGAAACAGAAAGGCCGGGTTCTGCGACCCGGCCTTTTCTTTTTTCTTGTCATTCCCGCGAAGGCGGGAATCCAACTTGATTGATCGCGTCTGCTCGCTGCCGGTTATTCGCCGCCCGCCTTCGCCGCGCGTTTCTGCGCATACATGGCCTGGTCGGCGCGGGCCATGGCGGTGTCGGGATTGTTGCCCGCCTTCAACTCGAACGCGCCATAGGCGAAGCTGACCGGAATGGTGTTGCCGTTCCACTGGGTCGGCGCGGCTTTCAGCGCCTCGGCC
>CALDFO010000427.1 GCA_937942205.1 uncultured Alphaproteobacteria bacterium | reverse complement strand
CCTTGATCTGCATGGGCTTGCCCTGGCGCGACACGGTGAAGGTGGCGCTGCGGCCCGCCTGCACGGCGGCGACCTTGCGGGTCAGGTCGCGGCTGTCCTCCACCGCCTGGCCGTCGATCGCCGTGACGATGTCGCCCTGCTCGAAGCCCGCCTTGGCGGCGGGGCCGTTCGGCACGACCTCGGCCACCAGCGCGCCCTTGCCGTCCTTGAGGCCCAGCGAGGAGGCGATTTCCGGCGTCACGCTCTGGATGTTCACGCCCAGATAGCCGCGGGACACCTTGCCGTGCTCCTTGAGCTGGGCCACCACGTCATGGATCAGGCTGGCGGGAATGGCGAAGCCGATGCCCACGCTGCCGCCCGTGGGCGAGAAGATCATCGAATTCATGCCGATCACCTGCCCGCGCAGGTCGAAGGTGGGGCCGCCCGAATTGCCGCGATTGATGGGCGCGTCGATCTGGATGAAGTTGGTGTATTGCTGATTGCTGTCGAGGCCCGACCGGCCCAGCGACGAGACGATGCCCGCCGTCACCGAGTTGGACAGGCCGAACGGATTGCCCACCGCCACGACCCAGTCGCCGACGCGCAGGCCCTTGTCGTTGCCGAACTCGACGCTGGGCAGCGGCGTCTTGCTTTCGATCTTGAGCAGCGCCACGTCGGTCGCCGGATCTGTGCCGATCACCTTGGCGGTGAAGCTGCGCCCGTCGGGCAGCTTGACGGTGACCTTCTTGCTGGAATCCACCACATGGTTGTTGGTGACGACATAACCGGTCTTGTCGATGATGAAGCCCGACCCGGCGCTGAGGGCGCGGTGCGGCTGGGGCTGGGGCCGCAGGCCCGGCCCGCCGAACTGATTGAACAGGTCGCGGAACTGCTGCGGGATCTGGCTGTCGGCGTCGTCGCTGTCGGTGGTGGTGGTCTCGCTGGTGATGGTCACCACCGCGGGGCTGACGCGCTCCACCAGATCGGCGAAGGAAAAGGGCGCGCTGTTTTCCAACATGCGCGGCGTGGCGGAACGGGCGGCGGTATCGTTCTGCGCCACCATCACCGGCCCGGCGATCTTGACGTTCTGGACGGGCGGCAGGAAGCCGAAGGCGCCCAGGCCCACCACCACGATGGCGGCGGCGGTGCCCAGCGCGATCACGCGGCTCTGGCGGCGGCTGGGGCGGGGAAATTTCTGCGGAAGCTTGGAGAACAGGGTGCGGAAATCAGGTTCGTTCTGCATGGAAGGCTCCTTGGGGCAGAGCCGTGCGCGGCCCTGCCATGACCGATATATAACCCTATCATTGCCTGATTATATCTTGAAGATTACTATTAAGTAATCACTCAGCCTTTTGCGGCGGCAGCCTTTTTGACCGTCACCCAGGCGACGGCGCCGCCCGCCCCCAGCACCACAAAGGGCGCCAGCCACAACAGCCAGGTATTGGGCTGCACCGGCGGCTTCATCAGGATGAAGTCGCCATAGCGCGCCACCAGATAGTCCTGGATCTGGGCGTCGCTTTTGCCTTCCGCCATCTGGGTCCGCACCAGGTGGCGCATGTCGGCGGCGAAATCGGCGCCCGACTCGTCGATGCTTTCGCCCTGGCAGACCAGGCAGCGCAACTGGCGTTGCAGGTCGCGGGCCCGCGCTTCCATCGCCGGATCGGAAAAACTCTCGCCCACCGCCGCCGCGGCGGACAGGGTCATCAGCAGCAGGAAGGCCAGCGTTTTCATTCGGCGGCCTGTGCCTGGCTTTCCGCTGCATCCTCCGGCGCTGGCGCGCGCAGGCGCAGGCGTCCGAACAGGCTCAATATCCCGCCCAGCGCCATCACCAGCCCGCCCAGCCAGATGAAGGGCGCCAGCGGCGAGACATAGGCGCGAATGGCGAAACGGCCCTGGCCGCGGTCATCGCCCAGCGCGACATACAGATCGCGCAAGCCCGTGGTGCGGATGGCAGTGTCGCTGACACTCTGGTTTTCGGCGGGATAGAAACGCTGCTCGGGCCGCAGCATCGCCTTGACCTTGCCGCCGTCCATCAGCGCCAGGCGGCCCTGATCGGCGATATAGTTGGGGCCTTCCACCCGCGCCACGCCATCGAAGCGCAAGATATAAGGACCGACCTGCATGGTCTGGCCCGGTCCCAGCACCTCCAGCGCCTCGCTGCGCCAGGCGGTGGTGCCCGCAACGCCCATCAGCGTCACGCCCAGTCCGGCATGGGCCAGCGCGGCGGCGAAGGCCGAGGCGCGCGCGCCCTTGCGCTTGCGGATATCCAGTAGAGACGCGCCGATCAGCCAGCCCGCCACGGCGAAGGCCAGGGTGGCGGTGACGGTGCGCGGGCTGATCAGCGCCAGCACCGCCAGCGCCGCCACGCCCGCCAGGCCCAGCGCCGGATACAGCGCCCGCCAGGCGGCCTTGAGATCGCCGCGCTTCCAGCCCAGCCGCGGCCCCAGCGGCACCAGCAGCAGCAGCGCGAAGAAGATCGGCGCGAAGGTCAGCGCGTAATAGGGCGGGCCGACGGAAATCTTGGTGCCGCTGACCGCGTCCAGCACCAGCGGATAAAGCGTGCCGACAAAGACGCAGGCGCAGGCCGCCACCAGGAAGACATTGTTGAGCAGCAGCGTGGTCTCGCGGCTGACCGGCTCGAAGCTGGCGCCGCCCTGCAGGGTGTGGGCGCGCAAAGCGAACAGCGCCAGCGCCCCGCCGATCGCCAGCGCGATCAGCACCATGATGAAGAAGCCGCGCGCCGGATCGGAGGCGAAGGAATGTACGCTGGACAGCACGCCCGACCGCACCAGGAAGGTGCCGATCAACGAGAGCGAGAAGCCGGTGATCGCCAAAAGCAGCGACCAGGTGCGGAAAGCCCCGCTGCGCTCGGACGCCAGCGCCGAATGCAGCAGCGCCGTGGCGATCAGCCAGGGCATCAGCGAGGCATTCTCCACCGGATCCCAGAACCAGAAGCCGCCCCAGCCCAGTTCGTAATAGGCCCACCAGCTTCCCAGCGCGATGCCGCAGGTCAGCGCGATCCAGGCCAGCAGCATGAAGGGCCGCGCCGCGCGCGCCCAACCTCGCTCGCCCACCATCAGCGCGGCGGCGGCATAGGCGAAGGAGGCCGACAGCCCGACATAGCCCGCATAGAGCATGGGCGGATGCAGCGCCAGGCCGATATCCTGCAACAGCGGGTTCAGGCCGGCGCCCTCGAACGGCGCGGGGTCCAGCCGCAGGAAGGGGTTGGAAGTAAAGAGGATGAACAGCAGGAAGGCCACCGCCAGCAGGCCCTGTATGCCCACCGCGCCGCTGGTCAGGCGCGGGCCGCCCCGCCCCAGCAGCGCCACCAGCGCGGCATACAGCGCCAGCACCAGCAGCCAGAGCAGCATGGAGCCTTCATGGTTTCCCCACACGCCGCTGATCCGGTAGATCAGCGGCTTGAGGGTGTTGGAATTGTTGGCCACCGTCTGGATGGAAAAATCCGAGGTGACATAGGCATAGGTCAGCGCGCCGAAGGCCAGGGCGGTGAAGACCAGCAGGCCCAGGGTGGCGCTGACCGCGATGCCGCGCGCCGCCGCATTGGCCTGGCGAACCCCCGCCAGGCCCGCGCCCGCCATCACCAGCGACAGCGCCAGCGCGAAACACAGCGCGACCTGGCCCAGCTCGCCCGTCACTGCTCGCCTTCCTTCCAGTGGCCGCTGCGCTTGAGCGATTCCACCACTTCGGGCGGCATGTATTTCTCGTCATGCTTGGCCAGCACTTCGGTGGCGATGAAATTGCCGGTCCCGTTGACCGCGCCCAGCGTCACCACGCCCTGCCCCTCGCGGAACAGCGCCGGCAGCACGCCCTTGAAGGTCACCGGCACGGCATGTTGGCCGTCGCTGACCGCGAAACGCACCTGCGCGCCGGGCCCGCGCGCCACGCTGCCCGCCGCCACCAGCCCGCCCAGCCGGAAGGCCACGCCTTCGGGCACCTGCCCCGTCGCCACATCGGTGGGACTGCGGAAATACATGGTGTTCTGGCCCAGCTGATAGATCACCGCCGCCGCCAGCACGCCGCCCGCCGCGACCAGCGCGAGCACAAAAGCCAGGCGGCGTTTCTTCCTGCTGTTCATCGATGCGAATTCATCTGGCGCGGATTCATCTAGTGGCCGCCGCCCTTGTGCAGGATCTGGTCGGCGATGCCGGTCTCATAGGCGACGCCCTGCGGCGTCAGGGCGATCTGGTGCGGCCATTCGGCCTTCACCAGCCCCTTGCGGGCCAGGGCGTTCCACACATTCTGGTTTTCCAGGCCGGTGGCGTCGCTGCCGCGCACCACCGCATCGCCCAGATGGAAATGGTCGCCATGGGCGTGGGGAAAGGCGGTGATGGTGATGTCGCCGTCCGGCGTGGCCTGCGCGGCGTCGGGAATCCGCGCGATGGCCTGCAGCAGCGTCAGGGTCCGCAATTGCAGCGGATTGAGCTTGGACGGATTGGCTTTCGGCGGCATGGACATATCCAGGAAGACAAAACGGCCGGGACCATACCGCCCCGGCCGTCCCGACGCAAAAGCGTCAAATCGCCTTAGTGGCGGCGCCAGTGGCGGCGCCAGCGTCAGTGGCGGCGCCCGCGTCCGCCGCCATGATATCCGCGGTGACCGCCGCCGAACCCGAAGCCCAGCGAGAAGCTGGGGCCGTAATAGGGATAATAGCCGGGACCATAATAGGCGGGGCCATAATAAGCCGGTCCGTAATAGACGGGCGGCGGCGGGCCATAGGCGTAAGCCGGCGGGGGCGGCGGCGGGCCGTAATCGTCATCGTCATAGGCGCCATAGCCCGCCTCGCGCCGGTAATCCTGGTTCATGCAGGCATAGTAGGCATCGGAGTAATCGGCCTCGACATCGCGCGCCGCCTGGCGGGCGTTGCTGGAACCGACGGCGGTGCCCGCCAGCAGGCCCGCGCCCGCGCCGATGGCCGCGCCGGTGCCGGCATTGCCGCCGGTGGCGCCGCCGATGATCGCGCCCAGCGCCGCGCCGCCCAGCGTGCCGCCGATGCTGCCACGCACCTGCTCGTCGCGCGCCGCCTCGCGGGGCGTGGTGTAGCCGGTGCGGGCGGCCGCGTCGCGGCGGCAGAAGATGTCGCGGCGGGCGCGGTCGTCGGCGCTGCGGGTCTGCGCCGTCTGGCTGGACTGCGCCCGGGCCGGGGGCGCGTAATCGTCATAGTCCGGAGCGCTGCGGGCGCTGTCCGACAGGCTGGTGGGCGGCGCACTGGCCGGTTGCGCCAGCGCGGTCCCGCCCAGCAGGGCGGCGGCCAGCGCGGCGATGATGGGTGTACGGAACATCTGGAACGTCTCCAAAAAAACCTCGGGCTTGCCCCTCCCGAAGGAAATGAGGAGACGCCCGCGCCGGTTCAATGTCAAAGACGATATTTCGCGCGGAACCGGGTTCCGTTCATGCCGGGTTCAGGTTGAAGGGCGTCAATTCCATGCGGCGGTGAGTTCTGCCTGTGTGGTCAGGCTGCCGCCTGCGCGGCCCCCGGCGGCAAGACGGCCAAGACGAAAATCCGCCGCAAGGCACAAGCCCACGCCGCATGCTTACGCGGCGGCTGCCGCCTGCGCTGCTCTCGCCCGGCGCCGCAACAATTCGGCTTCTTCTTCGCTGAACAGAAGGGCGGTGAGTTCCACGCAAAGCTCGAACT
>CALDFO010000426.1 GCA_937942205.1 uncultured Alphaproteobacteria bacterium | reverse complement strand
CCCGGTCGGTCCCGGCGATATCCCCGCCCAGATCGTCGATCACGATGGCGACCATCGGGCGGGCGGGCGGAGGCGGTGGCGCGTCGGTGCCGCGCAAATCGGGCGTGCCATGGGCGCGCACCGCCTCGGCCAGCCAGTCCGGCATGGGGTTTTCCGCCACCGGAAAGAGCACCTGCGGGCTGTAGCGGCTTTCGGCGAAACCGCCCTCCAGCGCGAAACGGGTGCGGGATTCATCCGGCGCGGGCAGGTTCGCCGCCGACTGGGCCTGCGCCGTCATGCCCGGCAGCAACGCATCCAGGAAACGCGGCGCGCCCGCCAGCGCCGCGCCGCCGCCCAGCAGCAGCGCCGCCCCGAACAGGCCGGCAAAGGCGGCCTCCGGCGCGTGGCGCAACCCGCGGCGAATCAGAGATTCCCAACCCATGCCCCACTACCGCGCGGGGGCGCATTCATGTCAAAAGAAAAGCCATGCCTTCCTTTGTCTATGTCCTGGCGGCGCGCAAAGCCGACGGCGGCGTCATCACCTATGTCGGTTGGACGCTGGATCTGGAACGGCGGCTGGCCGAGCATAACGGCGCCCGCAAAGGCGCCAAAAGCACGCGCGGGCGGGAATGGCTGCTGGTCTATGCCGAAAAGCACCGCACCCGCAAAGGCGCGATGCGGCGGGAATATGCGCTGAAGAACGACCGCGCCTTCCGGGCCTTGCTGCGGGAGGGATAGCGCTCAATCCGCCCGCAAGGCGTCCACCACCGGCGCGCGGGCGACATGCCAGGCGGGAATGATCGCACCGATCAGCGCGATCCCCAGCGCCCAGGCCAGGGCTATCAGCAACAGGCCCGGCGTCACGGCGACACGAAAGACCCCGCCTTCCATGCCGCCATTATAGGCATAGCCCTCCAGCCAGAACCAATCCATCGCCACCCCGATCAGGGCCCCGATGCAGGCCAGGAGCATCGCTTCGGCCACGACCGATGCCGCCACCGGCAATGCGCTGAATCCCACGGCGCGCAAAATCGCGATCTCGCGCGCCCGCGCCCCGACCGTGACCTGCATGGTGTGCATCGTGCCCGAGATGGCGCCCATGCCGATCAGGAAGGCCAGGCCATAGGCGACATAGTAAGGCGTATTGGGCACCGCATCCCACAGGCGCCGGTAATAGGCGTCTTGCGCGATGACCGTGACCGGCAGATCGCGCAAGCGGCCACGCAACGCCTCCAGCCCGGCGGCTGAAGGCAGCCCGACATGCACCGCGTCATACCCCACGCGTCCCAGGGCCGTGCGCAACGCCGCCGCATCCGCCACCAGATCGCCGTCCAGCGTATCGCCGGTGGCGAAATGCCCCGTGACGCGCCATGCCTCGCCCGCCAGGCGGATGTCCTGTCCCACGGACAGGCCGGAGAATTTCCGCACTGCCGTCACGCCTGCCATGACTTCGCGCATCCCCGGACGCGGCAAGCGCCCCTCCACCAGGCGCAGGCGCGGCCGCATCGCCAATCCTTGCGGCCCCAATCCGCGCAGCCGCGTACCGCCCCGCTCCCGCGCCGCCCGCTTGATCAGCTTCACGCCCGCCGAGAGTTCGGCATCCATCAGCCAATCCGTCCGCATCCGCCGCGCGATAATATCCACCATCGCATCCGGCAGACGGCTGTCGCTTTCCTTCAAGGCGCCCGGCGACAGGATCAAGGCGCGGCGTCCATCGCCCGCTCCCAGATAGGCGCGCCGCAGCCCCTCGCCCACCGCCAGCAGCGACAGCATCACTCCCACGACACAGATCAGACCGGCGACGGTCACCAGCGCGGGCCGGATGCGGCCCAGCAGGCTGGACAGTCCCAACCCCATCGCCACCAGGAATTGACGGATCATCCGCATGTCACGGCCTCGCAAGCAGGCCGGCCAGGGGCAGCCGGGAAAGGCGGCGGGCCGCAAGCGCGGTACAGGCCAGCGGGACCAGGACACAGGCGGCCAGGCCCAGCATCCAAGGTGGCGGCGGCAATTGCGCCACGACCGGGCCCGGCAGCAGGCGCGCCAGGGCCAGCACGAAGCCCTGGATCAGCAATAGAGCGCAAACAACGCCCGCACCGCACGGCAGTGCCGCCTGCCAAAGCAGCACCATCCAAAGGCGGCACGCGGAAAAGCCCAACGCCTTCAAGACCGCGAAATCCCGCACCTGGTCTCGCACCGTTTGCGCGGCGGCATTGGCGGAGGGAAACAGCAGGATAACAAAGGCCAATCCGGCGACGCCATCGGCAAGAAGGGCCACGCCGGAACCGGCGGGCAGCAAGGCCGCCCCGATCCGCACCAGTCCCGCCAGGGTCAGCGCCACCGTCACCGAAACCAGCATCAGGAGGGCCTGCCAGGGCCTGCGCCCGGCAAAGGCCACGGCCAGCGCAAACAGGCTCATCGGCCTTCCCCGCCCACGGGCACGATGCGGCACGCACGGGCGGCCGCGACAGGATCGTGCGTCACCATCACGATAGTGGTGCCTGTTTGCGCGTTCAGCCCGGCCAGCACATCCAGGACGCTGTCGGCCGTATCGCGGTCCAGCGCCGCCGTGGGCTCGTCACACAGAAGCAGCCCCGGACGATGAACGATGGCGCGCGCGACGCCGACGCGTTGCTGCTGGCCACCCGACAAGGCACCCGGCTTGTGGCCGGCGCGCGCGCCCAGCCCGACCTCTTCCAGCACCGCCATAACCCGCGCTCGCCGCTGCGCCCGCGACATCCGCGTCAGCAGCAGGGGTAGCGCCACATTCCCCGCCGCCGTCAGCATCGGCAGCAAATAGCCGGACTGGAACACCAAGCCGACACCTTGCGCCCGCCAGCGCGCCAGGGCTTCACCGGACAATGTCTCCAAAGGCGTTCCGTCCACCACCACCGAGCCCGCATCGGCACGGTCCAACCCGCCCATCAGGTTGAGAAGCGTCGTCTTGCCCGCTCCGGACGGGCCCATCAGCGCGAGAAACTCGCCCGCCGCCACTTCCATCGAAAAACCATTCAGCACATGCACCATGCGGTCCCGTTCGCCATACCGTTTGACGAGGCCGCGCAGGGAAATCGCGTATCCCATGCCCGCTCCACAGATCGGATTGTTGTTCTTTGCGCCTCAGCGCGCGCCCCGGAACGGCATGCCCAGCAGATGCATCGTCCACAGCACCAGGCCGACGCCCGCCAGGATGGCCAGCAGGAAACCGGTCTGGGCGATGACGCCGCTGCGGACAAAGGCTTGGTTCAGGCCGCCCTCATCATCCGGCGGCAAGCCGAGCAGAAACCCCGGCACCAGCGGCGCTACGGGCGCGCGGCGTATCCTGGCATATTGCCCGCGCGGGCTTTCGCCCCGGCGCGCCACTTCGGCCAGAAGCGCCGCCCAGCTCGCAAACCCATATTCGCGCGCCAGGACGGCTTGGGCTTCGGCCAGACGGGCGCCTGAGGCGCGTGCCTTCATGGCGACCAGCCGTACCTTGGCCTGCTTGCGCAGGTGATCGGGATGGGGAAGAACGGGAAGCGCGCGCTTCCCTGGGATGCCGGTCATGATAGCCTCTTCCTTGCGCCCCGGCGTCCGCCACGGAGCTGGAAGTCAGCTGGACCAAAACGAGCGGGCTAAGCCCTTTGCGCGGACGGCGTGCCTCTCGAACGGCGCGGTCAGCTTAGGCACAGACGCGCATCACGCGCAAGCCTGGCCTCTTTCCGCGCTACTCCGCCGCGATCTGGTTGCGCTTGTCGAAGTTCGCCCAGACGCCCGCATCGCCGTCCCAGGAGCCGCGCGTCGCGCCCTTGGAATATTCGGTGGCGCGCTGCTCGAAGAAGTTGGCGTGCTCCACCCCGTTGAGGATTTCCACCAGCCAGGGCAGCGGATGGGCCTTGAGCGGCCGGTAGCCGCTTTCGGTTTCCTCGAAATTGCCGAACACCGGCGTGAGCTTGAGCTGGGTCAGGCGCCAGTCGGCGATGTAATGGACATAGGCCTTGATGTCGGCCGGGGTCATGCCCTGGACATCGCCCAGGCTGAAGGCCAGGTCCACGAAACCCTCTTCCAGCCGCACCATGGTCTTGGCCACGTCGGTGATGTCGTCGCGCACCGCCCTGGTCACCGCGCCGGTTTCCTTGTTCCAGGCGTGATAGAGCTTGGTGATGCCCTCGCAGTGCAGGCTTTCGTCGCGCACCGACCAGGACACGATCTGGCCCATGCCGTTCATCTTGTTGAAACGGGGGAAGTTCATCAGCATGGCGAAGCTGGCGAACAGCGACATGCCCTCGGTGAAGGCGCCGAACATCGCCAGGGTGCGGGCCACGTCCGACACGGTGCCCACCCCGAAGGTGTGCATATAGTCGGCCTTGGCCTTCATCTCGGCATAATCACGGAACGCCTCGAACTCGGTCTGGGGCATTCCCAGGGTCTTGAGCAGCAGGGCATAGGCGTCGATATGCACCGTCTCCATGTTGGTGAAGGCGGCCATCATCATCTGCACTTCCAGCGGCTGGAAGATGGGGATGTAGCGCTTGAGGTAATTGTCGCCCACTTCCACGTCGGACTGGGTGAAGAAGCGGAAGATCTGGGTCAGCAGGTTCTTTTCCGCGCCCGTCAGGTGGCCGGACTGCCAGTCGCGGATATCGGCGCCCAGCGGCA
Organism: uncultured Alphaproteobacteria bacterium; assembly: GCA_937942205.1. Taxonomy (GTDB): domain Bacteria; phylum Pseudomonadota; class Alphaproteobacteria; order Micropepsales; family Micropepsaceae; genus Rhizomicrobium. The sequence goes on along the minus strand of CALDFO010000426.1, from coordinate 1,021 downwards.
CTTCCTCGCCCATCCAGTGGGTCTGCTGCTGGCGCTTCCAGCATTCATAGGCCCAGGGATAGCGGGTGACGTCATAGGTGCCGGTGGCGTTCAGCAGCCCGACCGTGCCTTTTCCGATGAGCGCGCGGGGATCAACGCCGCCAAGATCGAGTGCCGCCATGTTTCACGTCCTTCATATGGCGGCTGAAGACGCCGCCCTAACCTCTTGCGCCGCCGGCCTTACTGGCAGGCCAGGCATTCCTCGTAATCGGTGCGCGCCTCGGCCACCACCTTGGCCTTCTTTTCCAGCTGGCCGGCGAACCCGGCGCGGCTGATGGACTTGGAGCGGCAGTAATACAGGCTCTTGATGCCCCGCTCCCAGGCCGTCCAGTGCAGCATGTGCAAGTCCCACTTGTCGATGTCGGCGGGCAGGAACAGGTTCAGCGACTGGCTCTGGCAGATATAGGGGGTGCGGTCGGCCGCCAGCTCGATGATCCAGCGTTGGTCCATCTCGAAGGCGGTGCGATAGACGGCCTTTTCCTCCTCGTCCAGGCAGTCCAGATGCTGGACTGAACCCTCATGCTCGACGATGGACTGCCAGACGGCGTCGGTGTTCCGGCCTTTGGTTTCCAGCAAATCCTGCAGATAGGGGTTGCGGACCGAGAAGGCGCCCGACAGCGTCTTGTGGGTGTAAACATTGGCCGGGATCGGCTCGACACAGGCGCTGGCGCCGCCGCAGATGATCGAGATGCTGGCGGTCGGGGCGATGGCGATCTTGTGGCTGAAGCGAGCCTTCATACCGCGTTCCTGCGCATCCAGACAGGCGCCGCGCTCCTCGGCCAGGATATAAGACGCCGCATCCGCTTCCCGGCGTATCTTCTTGAAGATACGCAGATTCCACGACTTGGCCATCGCGCTTTCCAGCGGAATGTTCTTCTGCTGCAGGAAGGAATGGAAGCCCATCACGCCCAGACCCACCGAGCGTTCGCGCAGGGCGCTGTACTTGGCGCGGTGCATGGAGTCGGGGGCCACCTCGATGAAG
>CALDFO010000425.1 GCA_937942205.1 uncultured Alphaproteobacteria bacterium | reverse complement strand
CGTCCGCCGGGGGCGGGTGCTGGCCGGTCCGGCGGCGGGGCATTCGGTGCATGTCGAGGTCGATGGTCTGCGGCCCGCGCGGGAATATTGGTACCGCTTCATGACCGCCACCGGCGTCAGCCCGGCCGGCCGCACGCTGACCGCCCCGGCGCCCGGCACCGATCCCGACCGCCTGAAAATCGCCTTCGGGTCCTGCCAGCATTACGAGTCCGGCCTGTATGGCGCCTACCGCCACATGGTCGCGGAGAATCCCGACCTGGTGATCTTCCTGGGCGACTATATCTATGAGCGCGGTCCCAACCCCAAGGCGGTGCTGCGCCAGCACAAGAATGGCGAGGTTTTCAAGGTTCCGGATTACCGGATCCGCTATGCCACCTACAAATCCGATCCGCTGCTGCAGCGCGCCCATGCCGCCGCGCCCTGGATGATGATGTGGGACGACCATGAGGTCGATAACGATTATGCCGCGGACCTGTCGGAGGAGTTCAACACCGAATATCCCGATGGCGTGGCGGGTTTCCTGCGCCGCCGCGCCGCCGCTTACCAGGCCTATTACGAGCATATGCCGCTGCGCCGCACGGCCAGGCCGGTGGGGCCGGACATGCTGCTGTACCGCACGCTCAACTGGGGCCGCCTGGCCCAGTTCCAGTTTGTCGACAACCGTCAGTATCGCAGCCCGCGTCCCTGCCTGACGCTGGCCGACGGCTTCGGCAAGGCCGTGCCCGATTGCGAGGCGCGCCGCTCCCCCGGCCGCAGCATGTTGGGCATGGCGCAGGAGCGCTGGCTGCTGGATACGCTGGCCCAGACCAAGGCCCGATGGAACGTGCTGGCGCAGCAGACGCTGTTCGCCCCCATCGATGTGCGCGCCACCGCCGATGCCCCATCGCTGTGGAATGCCGACAATTGGGACGATGCGCCGGCCACCCGCGAGCGCATCGTGCGCCGCTGGACCGAAGCCAGGGTCTCCAATCCCCTGGTGCTGGGAGGCGACATCCATGCCTTCGCCGCCGCCGAGGTGAATGCGGCGCCCGATGGTCCCCACGATGGTTCCTGTGTGGCGCCGTCCTTTGTCGGGGGCTCGATCAGTTCCGGCGGCGCCACCCTGGCGGCGGCCCAGCGCGTCATGACCATCAATCCGCACATCAAGCTGTATAACGGCGAAGTCCGCGGCTATGGCCGGGTGGACTTCCAGCGGGGAGCCGCCCATGTGGCGTTCCGCGCGCTGGAAGATGTGCGGCGCGAGGACAGCGGCATTTCCACCCTCGCATCCTATGTGATGGAGGATGGCCGGCACGGCCTGGTGAAGGCCTAGAGGGCAGCCGTCGCGGTTTCCGGCGCGGCTTATTTCAGCCACAGCCAGCGGCTGCGGTTCACCATCCGGGGATTGGGAACATAGCCGCCGACACGCGGCGCCACCGCCTCGCTCTGGGAATAGTTGCGGATCACCACCCAGGGCAGATCGGCCTGGGCGATACGCTCGGCGGCCTGGAGCAACAGGCGGCGCTTGTTCGTGTCCGGCTGGGCGGCGGCGCGCTCCATCGCGGCGTCGAATTTCGGATTGCTGTAACCGGCATAGTTGGTGGGCGATCCGGTCCGCAGCAGGTCAAGGAAATTGCTGGCATCGTCGAAATCGGCCAGCCAGCTGTTGAGGCCAAGCTGGAACTGGCCCTGGCGCATTGCCTTCAGCATTACCTGATAGTCGCTGACCCGGATTTGCACATCCACGTAAATTTGGCGCGCCATCGCCTGGAAGACGGCGGCGATGCGGCGGTTGTCGGGATTGCCGGTGGTGTCCAGCGTCAGCCGCAACTTGTTGAAGGGGCCATAGCCCGCCTCCTGCATCAGCTTGCGCGCTTCGGCGACGCGCGCGGGCATGGGCGTGGACTGGAACGGTAGTCGCGGCCCGCCCGCATAATTGGCGATACCGGGCGGCACGAAGGCATAGGCGGGCGTTTCGCCCAGCTTCATGACCTTTTGCGCCACCGCCTCGCGGTCATAGACCAGGTTGAGGGCGCGGCGCACCCGGATGTCCTTCAGCGCCGGATCGCGCAGGTTCATCGGCATATAGGCGATGGCCAGCGACGGCACGATATGCAGCGCCCTGGGCATGTTGGCGCGCAGCCACTCCACCTGGGCGCTGGGCAGGGGCGTCTGCAGGTCCAGTTCGCCCGCCCGCAACCGGCGCAGCGCGGCCTGGGTATCCACGGTGGGATGGAAATTGACGGTGCCGATCCGCACCCGGGCGGCGTCGTAAAAGCGCGGATTCTTCACCAGGGTGACATGGTCGCCCGGCCGCCAGTCCTTCAACGCATAGGGCCCGTTGGAGACGTACACACCGGGGCGCGACCAGCCATTGCCTTTTGCTTCCACCAGTTTGCGCGGCACCGGCAGGGCGCTGGTAAAGGCCATCAGTTCGGGCAGATAGGGCGCGGGATGTTCCAGGGTCACCACCACGGTGCGGGCATCCGGGGCGCGCGCACCCAGCGCCGTCACCGGCAGCTTGCCGCCGCTGATGGCGCGGGCATTCTTCAGCACCCACAGATTTTGGGCGCTGCGCCCGGCGGTTTTGGGGTCCAGCATCCGTTGCCAGGACCAGACGAAGTCCTGGGCGGTGACCGGATCGCCGTTGGACCATTGGGCTTTTCGCAGGTGAAAGGTCCAGGTCAGGCCGTCCTGCGTTGTCTCCCAGCGCTCGGCGATGCCGGGGATGGGCTTGGCGGCGGCGTCGAAGGTGGTCAGCCCCACCAGCAGGTCGCCGATGATGTTGCTCTCCGCCGTGGTGCCCGCGAAATGCGGGTCCAGCGAATCCGGCTCGAAGCTGTTGCCGCGGTTGAGCACGCCCTGCGCCTGCGCCCCCAGCGTCGCCAGCAGCAGAAAGACCAGCGCCAGCCGCGTCATGCGAACTGCTTGATGCGCGCGGCCTGGTCGATGCTGACCCAGCGCGAGCGGTGGTAATCCATGATGTTGGGCTCGAAGCCCTTGGCATAGGGCCAGGCCATGCTGGCGGCGGTCCAGAACCACAGCGGCATACAGGCGTGGTCGTCGAGTAGCTGCTTTTCCGCCGCCGCCAGCTTTTCCCCTCGGCTTGTCAGATCGGTGTCGCGCTGGGCCGCGTCCAGCAGGGCGTCAAAACGCGGATTGGCATATTCGCCCCAATTGTTGCCGCCGCCGCTGCGGAACAGGTCGAGGAAGTTGGAGGCATCGTTGAAATCAGCCACCCATCCCGCCTGGCAGATGTCGAAGTCATGCTCCTGGATCGCGGGATAGAAGACCTGCATGTCGTTGGGCACGATCACGATGTCGATATAGACCTGCGCCAGCATCTGCTGGATGGCGGCCGCCACCGCGCGCTGGTAGCCCGGTGTGGTGGCGCGGATCATGTAGCTGGTCTTGAGCCGTCTGTTCTCGCCATAGCCTGCGTCGTGCATCAGGGCGCGTGCCTTTTCCGTGCGCTGGCCCTGCGGCAAGGTCACGAAGTCAAAGGTCACGCCACCGGGATAATTGGCGGTGCCCGGCGGCACGACGCCATAGGCGGGAACATCGCCATTGCGCTTGATGCGGCCCGAAAGCACTTCCCGGCTGATCGCCAGGTTGATCGCCGCCCGCACCCGGATATCGCCGAAGGGCTCGCGCTTGTGATTGATGCCGATGATCTCGGTGATCAGCTGCGGAACCGGATGGATGGTCTGCGGCATGTTCTTGCGGATCCAGTCTATCTGCTGGACCGGCATCTTCATCTGGATGTCCAGTTCGCCCGCGCGCATACGCTGCAGGGCCGCGCCATAATCGTCGGTGGGATAGAAGATGACCCGCTCCAGCGCCACATTGGCGGCGTCGTAGAAGCGCGGATTCTTCTCCACCAGGATATGGTCGTTGGAAATCCATCGTTTCAGCACGAAGGGGCCGTTGGAGACGTAATTGCCGGGCCGGGTCCAGTTCTTGCCGTGCGCCGTTACCGCATGGCGGGGCAGCGGATAGGTCGTGGCGTGGGTCAGCATTTCCAGCAGATAGGGTGCGGGGTGCTCCAGATGCACGTGCAAGGTCCGCGCATCCGGCGCGGTGACACCCAAAGCCGTGCCTGGCAGCTTGCCGGCGTTGACCGCCGCGCCGTTCTTCACCACGTGCAGGAAATAGGCATAGCTGGAGGCCGTGGCCGGATCGAGCAGGCGGCGCCAGCCGAATACGAAATCCTGCGCCGTCACCGGCACGCCGTCCGACCACAGCGCCTCGCGCAGATGAAAGGTCCAGGTCAGGCCATCCGGCGCGGTTTCCCAGTGCGTCGCCATGCCGGGAATGGACCGGGCTTTCGCGTCCAGGGTTGTCAGGCCGACCATCAGATCGCCCATGATCTCGCTTTCCTGGATGCCGGACGAGAGGTTGGGGTCCAGGGTCTCCGGTTCCGCCGCATTACCGCGCAGAAAGGTTCTGGCGTCGGTGACCTTGCGGCGGCTGGGCCTGTCCGGGCCGGAAAGCGCGAAATAGGCCCCTGTGGCCACCGCCGCGCCGCCCAGAAGGGCGATCCTGCGGTTCCATGCCTTGCCCGATGCCATGCCGACCTTTTAGATTGCGACCCGAGGAACATTTGCCGGGTTTGCGGCGCGTTCCGCAAGCCGGAAGGCGCGTCGTGCGCGATGCCGGTTTGCGGCGTCATTTGGGGGAATTGGAATGCGTAAGACGATCATTCTGGCGGCCGCGGCGGCTTCGTGCGGACTGATGCCCGGTGTGGCGCTGGCCGACGCGCGCGAGGAAGTGGTGACGGGCCTGACCCGCTGCGCCAACCTCACCGAGGATCGCCAGTGGCTGGACTGCTATTACGCCGCCGCCCAGCCGATGCGCGCCCAGCTGGGTCTGTCGCCCGCCCCCCAGGCGCAGCTCAAGCTGCTTTATGCCCAGCCCAAGGCCCAGCCGTTGCCCAGTTCGGTGGCCCGCGCCGCCGTGAACAGCGGCCCGCCGCCGATGCCCAAGTCCGCCGGTATGCTGGCGATGTGGGGCGGCGACGATGTGGTGCAGAACACGCCGGTCAAGAGCTTCGAGAACAAGCCGGCGGGCTTTGTCATCACCCTGCCGGACGGCCAGGTGTGGCAGCAGACGCCGGAGGACAAGGCGCGCCGCCCGGCCGACTGGCGGATGCCCGCATCGGCGATGCGCGTCACCGTCACCCAGGGCGCGATGGGCACCTTCAATCTGAAGATGAACGACGAAAACACCTTCCACAAGGTGAAGCGCGTCCGCTAGGCCTTCTCCCTCTTCAGTCGTGCTCGGCCACGAAATGGCCGGGCGCCACTTCCAAAAGGCGCGGGCGGTACTGGATATCGCCCGCCGCCAGTTTCGATTTCAGGAAGGTCAGTTGCGCGCGCGGGTCCAGCGGCGAGGGCAGGTCGCCGGTCAGCAGGTCCCGCCTGCGGCTGCGTTCGGCGCGCGGATCGGGCGTGAGCGCCGCCGACAGCAGCGCCCGCGTATAGGGATGACGGGGATCGGCATAGAGCGCCCCGGCGGGCGCCATCTCCACCACCCGTCCCAGATAAAGCACCATCACCCGGTGTGACAGCCGCCGCACCACCGCCAGGTCGTGGCTGATGAAGATCAGCGCCAGGCCGGTTTGGGCCTGCAGGTCGCGGATCAGATCCACGATCTGGGCCTGGATGGAGACGTCCAGCGCGCTCACCGCCTCGTCGCAGACCAGCATCCGGGGACCGACGATCATGGCGCGGGCCAGGCCCACGCGCTGGTTCTGGCCGCCGGACAGTTCGTGCGGATAGCGGTTGATCCAGGCGGGGTCCAGGCCGACCCGCCGCATGATGGCGCGTACTGTCTCGCGCACCGCGTCGCGCGGAATGCCGGGCTCCAGCGCCTTGAGCGGCTCGGCGATGGACACGCCGATGGGCATACGCGGGTCCAGGCTGGCCAGCGGATCCTGGAACACGATCTGCAAATCCTTGCGCGCGGCGCGCAGTTCGTCGCGGGCGACGCTGTCCAGGTCGCGGCCCAGCCACACCACCCGGCCCGATGACGCGGGCAGCAGCTTCAGCACCGCGCGGGCCAGGGTGGACTTGCCGCAGCCGCTTTCGCCCACCACGCCCAGCGTCTCGCCCTGATGCAGAGTGAAGCTGACGCCATCGACGGCGCGCAATTGCCGGGGCTTGCGAAACAGGCCGCCGCCCACGGGAAACGCCACCTTCACATCCTCCACCATCAGCAGCGGCGCGCCGGTGACGGCTTGCGGTGCGGCATCGGGACGCGACACCGCCGCCAGCAACATGCGGGTATAGGCGTGCTTGGGCGCATAGAAGATGTCGTCCACCGGTCCGGATTCCACGATTTCCCCCTGGCGCATCACCTGGACCCGGTCCGCCAGCCCGGCGATCACGCCCATATCGTGACTGACCAGGGCGATGGCGGTCTTCTTGTCGGTCTTGAGCGCCCGCAGGATTTCCAGAATCTGCGCCTGCACCGTCACATCCAGCGCGGTGGTGGGCTCGTCGGCGACGATCAGGTCGGGGCCGGTGATGGTCGCCATCGCGATCATCACGCGCTGGCGCATCCCGCCCGACAATTCGTGGGGATACTGCGTCATGCGCCGGGCCGATTCCGAAATGCGGACATAGTCCAGCATTTCGCGCGCCCGCCGCGCCGCCTCGGCGCGGGGCATGGCGCGATGCCGGACCAGCGCCTCGACGATCTGCGCCCCGATCCGCATGTGCGGGGTCAGCGAGGTGAGCGGATCCTGGAAGATCATGGTGACCGCGCCGCCCCGGATGGCGTTCAACGCTCCGGTGCCCGCGCCCAGGATTTCTCGGCCCCGGAAGCGGACATTGCCGGTGGCGCGGCCATTGCCCGCCAGCAGGCCGAAGGCGCCCAGGAACAGCTGGCTCTTGCCGGAGCCGCTTTCGCCCACCACGCCCAGACATTCGCCCGGCGCGATCGACAGGCTGGCATTCTTGACCGCCTCCACCACGCCGTCGGGGGTTTCGAAGGTGACATTGAGGTTGGTGACTTCCAGCAGCGCCGCCATCACCGGTCTTTCGGATCCAGGGCGTCGCGCAGGCCGTCGCCGACGAAATTGAAGCTGAACAGCGTCAGGGCCATCAGCAGCGCCGGGAACAGCAGCATCCAGGGCGCCGTCTCCATCTGGTCGGCGCCATCCGAAATTAGCACGCCCCAGCTGGTCATCGGTTCCTGGATGCCCAGTCCCAGGAAGGAGAGAAAACTCTCGGTCAGGATGATGCCCGGCACGGTGAGGGTGACATAGACCATCACCGGCCCCACCACATTGGGCACGACATGGCGCAGGATGATGCCCAGCGGCGGCGCGCCCGCCGCCCGCGCCGCCTCGATGAATTCCTTCTGCTTGAGCGACAGGGTCTGGCCGCGCACGATCCGCGCCATGGTCAGCCATTCCACCGCGCCGATGGCGACGAACAGCAGGATAAAATTGCGGTCGAACATCACCATCAGGATGATGACGAAGAAGATGAAGGGCAGGGAATAGAGAACGTCCACCACCCGCATCATCAGCGCGTCCACGCGCCCGCCGGCATAGCCCGCCACCGCGCCGTACAGCACCCCGATCAGCAGCGACACCAGGCTGGCGACCAATCCCACCGCCAGGCTGACCCGCGCGCCGTAAAGGGCGCGCACGAACAGGTCGCGGCCCACCGCGTCGGTGCCGAACAGGTGCCCCGGCGCGGTGCAGGCGGCCTCGGCGGGCCACCAGCCGGGGGCGCAGGCGATGATGTCGTAATTGACCTCGTCATAGGCATAGGGCGACAGGACCGGCGCCAGCAGCGCCAGCAGCGCGATCACGCCCAGCACGATCATGCCCGTCAGGGCGGCGCGGTTGCGCAACAGACGGCGGCGGGCGTCGGCCCACAGGCTGCGGCCCTTCAGGTCCGACGCCAGCGCGATGGTGGTAGTGTTTTGGCCTGATGTGATCACGCCAACCTCACTCTTGGATCGAGCAAGGCATACGCGATATCGGCCAGGAAATTCAGGAACACGATCAGCGCCGCGTAGCAGATCACCACCCCCATCACGAGGGTATAGTCGCGATTCAACGCCCCCTGGATGAAATAGCGGCCGATGCCGGGCAGGCCGAAGATATTCTCCACCACCAGCGAGCCGGTCAGCACCGCCGCCAGCGCCGGGCCCAGATAGGACACCAGCGGCAGCGCCGCCGCGCGCAGGGCGTGACGCAGCACGATGCGTCCCTCGGGCAGGCCCTTGGCGCGGGCGGTGCGGATATAGTTGGCCCGTAGCACCTCCACCATGCTGCCGCGCATCAGTCGGGCGATGACGGCGATCTGTGGCAGCGCCAGCACCGTCACCGGCAGCACCAGATTGCGCCAGGCTCCGCCCGCCCAGCCGCCCACCGGCAGCCAGCCCAGATGGATGCCGAACACCAGAGTCAGGATGGGCGCGGTGACGAAGGTGGGGATGGTGATGCCCAGCATCGCCACCGTCATCACCGAATAATCCTGCCAGCGGTTCTGGCGCAGCGCCGCGATCACGCCCAGCGCGGTGCCGATCAGCAGTGCCAGCGCCATGGACAGCAGGCCCAGCCGGGCGCTGACCGGCAGGCCGGTGGCGATCAGCTGCGCCACGGTGAAATCCTTGTTCTTGAACGACGGCCCCAGGTCGCCCCGCGCCATGCCGCCCAGATAGAGGACGTATTGCTGCGCCAGCGGCTTGTCGAGATGGTAGGCCGCCTTGATGTTGCGCTCGACCTCGGGCGGCAGGCGGCGCTCGGAATCGAACGGCCCGCCCGGCGCGGCGCGCATCATGAAGAAGGCCAGGGTCACGATCACGAACAGGGTCGGTATCGCGCCCAGCAGGCGCCGGAAGGCATAGGCGGTCATCGGCGCATCACAAAGGCTTGCCAGCGCGGCAGGATATCGGCTTCGTGCGCCTGCCACCAGAGCGCGTCCAGCGCGAAGGCGTGGCGGAAATTCTCCGGCGCGGTGGGCAGAATGGGCCGCATGGGGCGATGGGTGTCGGGATTGTCGTCCACGAAGGACAGGGCCGAGCGCCGCGCCGGACCCAGCGGCACGCGGCTGGCCACCGCGCCCAGCGGCCCGGAGGCGGTGGCGAAGCGGATGAAGTCCATCGCCAGCGCCTTGTTGGGGTTGGCGAAGGGAATGGCGAAGACGTTCAGCACATAGACCTGATGGTCCCAGACGATGCCCAGCGGAAATTCCGGATTGTCCGTCACCTCGGTGTTGAGGGCCGCCGTCATCACCGCCTGGCCGTTGGTCACCCAGCGCATCGCGCCCACCGTGTCGATGGACCAGATGGGGCGGACCGACGCCAGCTTGGCGAAGGCGCGCTCAAGCCCTTCCGGCGTTTCCAGGGTGCGGTAGATGTCGGCGGGCTTCACGCCGTCGGCCAGCAGCGCCATCTCCAGGGTGAAGCGGGGCGTGGCGCGGCTGAGCGCCCGGCGGCCGGGAAAGGCTCGCGTGTCGAAAAAATCGGCCAGGGTGGCGGGCACACGCTTCAGGCCGGGCGCGTAGACCATCACCTGGGACTGCACCACGCTGCCCACCCAGCAAGGCCCCAGCGCGCCCGGCACGAAATCGCGCGCGGCCGGGGTGCCGTCGGCGCCGTCCGGCAGGCTGGCGGTATCCAGCTTTTCCAGTAGGCCGTCCTGGCAGGCCCGGGCCGCGCCGGTCAGGGTGACGTCCAGCACATCAGCCGTGTAGCGGCGCGCCATGACGGCGGCCTCCAGCGCCTTGAGGTCGCCGTTCCACCGGTTGATGCGGACATCGACGCCCTGGCGCGCCCCGAAGGCGCGAATCTGCGCCGCCGCCTGGGCGCGGCCATAGGGCGAATCCCATGTCGTGACGGACAGGACCGGCGGCGGGCGCGTGACCCAGTAGAGGACGGCGACCGCCACGACCAGGACCGCCGCCAGGACCAGCAACAGGCTGTGCTTCATCCCGCCAGACTAGCCGACGAGACCGAAAAGACTACAAGTCCATTTCGAACCCGACATCGACGGTCGAACTGTTCAGGTTGGTGGTGAGGCAGCGGGCGCTGGCGGTGCCCGGCGCGGCGCAGTTCAGGCCCGCGTCGCGGACCTGCATCCAGCGATACATGGCGTTGATGCGCGAGGAATCGCTCAGCGGCATGGAGAGGCCCGCCATGAAGCTGTAGGCCAGGTTCCAGTCGGCGCGCTGCATCAGGCCGGTGGTGTTGCCCGCGTCGCGCACATCCAGGCGGTTATAGACGCCGCCCACGCCCATGCCCACAAAGGGCTGGATGCCGATATCGCCGCCCGGCGGCAGCGGCACGTCCCACAACAGGTTCAACATGCCGCCCGCGGTCTGGTTGGTGCCCCGCGCGCCGCTGGCCGCGCCGTTGGCGCGGATGTTGCGCGCATCCTGGTAGCGGTAGAGGCCTTCCAGTTCGGCGCGCAGGTTCAGGGGCAGGCGGGTGCCGATATAGATCGAGCCGCCGCCGCCGGTGTTGAACGAGGACCGCAGGCTGGCGGGCGTCGCGGCCGGGGTATAGGTGGTGGCGCTGCCCGACAGGGCCAGGCTGCCGCGCAGGCCGGCATAATTGGGCAGGCCCGACTGGCTGGAGCTGCTGGGGCCTTCGGGATAGCTGGCGGCATAGGCGGGCGGCGGATAGCCGGGATCGGCCTGGACATAGCCGTCCTGATAACCGTTCTGGGCCAGCGCGGATGCGCCGCCGGCCATCAGGAAAAGACCGGCGATCAATGTCTTGCGTGCGGCCATGGCCCGCCCCAGGAGGATGCCGCCTGAAGGTGATCCCGCAGGGTTAAGCAAAGGTTAATTTCCGGGGAGATCGGGGCCTTAAAGCCTTGCTTTTGCTTGGCCGCGACCATAGAACCCGGCCTCTGCCGTCAGGCGGCCCGCAAGGCCGTGTGTGCAGTTGTAGCTCAGTTGGTTAGAGCGCCGGATTGTGGATCCGGAGGTCGGTGGTTCAAGCCCACCCAACTGTACCATTTTCCCTATTCTCCATTTTCGCGCATCGCCCATCGGCCCTTCTTCTGTCGCAACGCACAAAAGACGACGGGATGAGAGCGCGCCGCGCCCACGCATGGCGCCGCGTCTGGTTCCCGGTTCTGCCTTCGGTTAAGAAGGGGCAACAAAAACGGGGATGGGGATGCGGCGATTCACACTTCTACTGGCGGTCCTGTTGTCGCTGGGCGGCGCGGTGGCTTGGGCGCAGGGCGCGGACGTCCTGAAATCATCCGGCGCGCTGGACCGGTTGGTGCAGCAGACCGGCGTCTATAACGCTTCCGCGACCGGCAAGACGCCGTCCTTCATCGCCGATCCCAGTTGGCCGCAACCGCTGCCCAATCATTGGCTGCTGGGGCAGGTGGGCGGCCTGTATGTGGACCGCCACGACCATGTCTGGATCTACAACCGCCCCCGCACCATGACCAATGACGAAAGCGGCCTGGATGGGGCCGTGGCGGGTGGCGCCGTCAGCGGTCTTGGTTTTGCGCGTCCGCGCGGTGCGCTGTCGGACTGCTGCAAGGCCGCGCCCTCGGTGCTGGAATTCGATTCCGCGGGCAAGCTGCTGCGCGCCTGGGGCGGTCCCGCCGATCCGGGCTGGCTGGAACAGAAATGCAAGCCCGAACAGGGCTGCATCTGGCCCAACAGCGAGCACGGCATCTATGTGGACCATAACGACAATATCTATCTGGCGGGCAATGCCGGGCAGGCGCCCGCCAATCCCGTGCCCTGGAGCACGCACAAACAGGGCGGCGACGGCTTCATCCTGAAGTTCGACCGCGACGGCAATTTCAAGATGCGGATCGGCGGCACCCCCACCGCGCCGGACAGCAACGACACCAATGGCGGCTGGAACGGCACGCCCCTGATGTATCAGCCCGCCGACATGGTGGTGGACCC
>CALDFO010000424.1 GCA_937942205.1 uncultured Alphaproteobacteria bacterium | reverse complement strand
CCTCGGCCCGGGTGAGGTCCAGCTTGCCGTTCTCCACCGCCCGGCGGCTGAATTCTCCCGGTTCGGCGGGCCGGAACGACAGCGCCGCCAGCGCCGCGAACAGGGCCTCGCGCACCGCCCGGCCGCCATGGATATGAAACTCCGCCGTGTCCTCGCCGGTGAAACTGGCCGGGCCGGGCAGCCAGAGCAGCAGGGCGCGGTCGATCTCGGTTCCGGGGGGATGGGCCAGCCGCCGCAGCACAGCCTGGCGGGGGGGGGGCAGGGGACCGGCCAGGGCGGTCACCGCCCGCGCCGCCTGCGGGCCGGAGACGCGCACCACCGCGACGCCGCCCCGGCCCGGCGCGCTGGACAGGGCGAAAATCGTCTCCGGCAAGGCTAGCGGCCGCCCTTGCCGGCCATCAGGCTGGCGCTGTCCCACATCAGTTTCTGGAATTTCTGGAACGCCTCGGCGCCACCCTCATACCCAAAGTAAAGGGGCATCCAAGCCTTCATCATGCCCTCGGGATCGCCCGCGTCGAAGGCCGCTTTCATGCGGGCCTGCATCTCCTCCACCAGCGTCTGCTGCATCGGAGCCACATCGGGCAGACCCAGGAAGGCGCGGGCCTCCTCCGGGGTCATATCTACGGTGAAATTCACTTTCATGGACGCCTTTCCGCCGGGCTTTGAGCCCACAGCCTTTCGGGGTAAGAAACCCCGCCCCAAAACATCATAGAAGCGGGCCGCCGGGAAGCCGGGGCCCGCCCCATTTGGAAAATCGGATCATGAGCCTGAAGACCGCCAACAGTCCTTTCCTCCGTGCCCACCAGGACAATCCGGTGACTTGGCGCGTCTGGGGTGACGCCGTGCTGGCGGACGCCAAGGCCCAGGACAAGCCCATCCTGCTGTCGCTGGGGCTTCATGCCTCGGCCCTGTGCCATCGCATGAACAAGGAAAGCTTTTCCGATGCCGAGACGGCGGGGCTGATCAACGACAATTTCATCCCGGTCCTCACCGACCGCGACGACCGCCCGGACCTGGACCTGCTGTATCAGGGCGCCGCCGGGGCGATGGGCCATACCGGCGGCTGGCCGGTGAACATCTTCCTGACCCCCGACGGCGTGCCCTTCTGGGCGGCGGGCTATCAGCCGGTCGAGGACCAACTGGACATTCCCTCCTTCAAGCGGGTGCTGCGCGAGACGGCCGATCTCTACCGCAACCGCAAGGAGCAGGTGGCCGAGACGGTGGCCCGCGTCCGCGACGCGGTGGAGTACAACTACAACCGCGACATGCGCCTGCCCGAAACCGAGGGCCTGAACGTGGACATGGCCGCCGTCCGCATCGGCCAGAATTTCGACATCTTCTTCGGCGGCATGACCGGGGGCACCAAGTTCCTCAATCCGCCGATGCTGGAAGTGCTGTGGCGCGCCTGGCTGCGCACCGGCACGCCGCAATTCTCGCAGCTTGTCTTCACCACCCTGGACGGCATCCTGTTCGGCGGCGCCTATGACCATATCGGCGGCGGCTTCTTCCGCTACGCCACCGACGAGCGCTGGTTCGAGCCGCATTTCGAAAAGACCCTGTACGACAACGCCCAGATGCTGGAGCTGTGCAGCCAGGTCTGGCAGTTCAACCGCAACGAACTGTGCCGCGCCCGCATCGCCGAAACCGTGGGCTTCCTGCTGCGCGACATGCGCGTGGGCGACGGCTTCGCCAACACCATCCTGCCGGGCGCCGAAGGCGAGGAAGGCAAATACTATCTGTGGAGCGAGGCGGAGATCGACGCCGCGCTGGTCGGCACCTTCTCGGCCCGCTTCAAGCAGGTCTATGGCGTCAGCCGCGACGGCAATTACGGCGGCCGCAACCTGCTGCGCCGCCTGGGCAACCCCCAGCCGCCCAGCGAGGCGGACGAGGCGCTGCTGACCCGCCAGCGCGACATGCTGCTGGAGGTGCGCGGCAAGCGCCCCGCGCCCGCGCGCGACGAGCGCGTGCTGGCCGACATGAACGGCCTGGCCATCGCCGCCATCGCCCGCGCCGGCATCGTGTTCGAGAAACAGGACTGGATCGACGCCGCCATCGCCGCCTTCGACCATGTGGTCAAGACGCTGGGCCAGGGCGATCATCTGGCGCACGTCACCAAGGGTGGCCAGGGCTTCGCCGACGATTATGCCAACATGGCCCGCGCCGCGCTGCAATTGTGGGAAATCACCGGCGAGGAACGCTTCCAGGAAAAGGCCCGCGCCTGGGTCAAGACCCTGAACGCCGAGTTCTGGAACACCGAACGCGGCGGCTATGCCTTCACCTCGTCCAAAGACGCGCCGCTGTTCGTGCGCCCGCGCATGGTGTTCGAAAATCCCGCCCCGCCCGCCAACGGCACCATGCTGACGGTGCTGACGCGGCTGGCGCTGATCACCGGCGACGTCGCCTATATGGAGCGCGCCTCCACCTTGGGCGTGACCTTCGGCGAGGAAGCCAGCCGGGCGCTGAACGGCGCGGGCGTCTATGTCAACGGCTTTGAATATCTCGCCAACGCGCTGATGATCGTGGTGCTGGGCAAGAAGAAGGATCCGGCGACCCAGGCCCTGGCGCGCGCCTTCTGGAGCAAGCCGGTGCCCAACGGCATCCTGATCCAGCTGGAACCCAACGACCCGCTGCCGCCCGCCCACCCCTTGACCAATCGCGGCCAGGAAGACGGCAAGCCGACCGCCTATATCTGCCAGCGCGGCGAATGTTCGGCCCCGATCACCAATCCCGAACAACTGGCGCTGCACCTCACCCTGCCGCTCCAGCTTCAACAGCAGACGGCGCAGCAGGGTGGGATAACGTGAGCCACCGGCTTCCTTCCCCCTTCGGTGCGAAGCACCAGGGAAGGGGGAAGGTGGCGCAGCGAGGTGTTTGCGGAGCAAACCCGAGCTGTGACGGATGGGGGTAAAAATATGAAGGCGATACGGTTTGAGACGCCCGGCGGCAGCGATGTGCTGCGGTATGTGGATTTTGATCTGCCGCCGCCCGGTCCGGGCCAGGTGCGGGTGCGCCATACCGCCATCGGCGTCAACTTCATCGACACCTATCACCGTACCGGCCTGTATCCCCTGCCGCTGCCTTCGGGTTTAGGTTCGGAGGCCGCAGGACTGGTAGAGGCAGTGGGCGACGGCGTCACCGGCTTTCCGATCGGACAGCGCGTCGGCTATGCCTCCGGGGTGATCGGCTCCTATGCCGAGGCCAACAATGTTCCGGCCGACAAGCTGGTGCGCCTGCCGGACGGCATCAGCGACGAACTGGCCGCCGCCATCCTGCTCAAGGGCATGACGGCGCAATATCTGCTGCGGCGGATTCATCCGGTGGCGGCGGGCGAAACCATCGTCTTCCATGCCGCCGCGGGCGGGGTCGGCCAGATCGCCGTGCAATGGGCACGCGCGTTGGGCGCCAGCGTGATCGGCACCACCACCTCGCCGGAGAAAGTGGCGCTGGCCAGGCAGAATGGCTGCGCCCATGTCCTGAACACCCGGGACGAAGGCTGGGAAAAACAGGTGCGCGAACTGACCGGCGGCGCGGGCGTGCCGGTGGTCTATGATTCCATCGGCAAGGCGACTTTCCTGGCCGGGCTGGACTGCCTGCGGCCGCGCGGCATCCTGGTGACCTATGGCAATGCCAGTGGCCCGGTGGATCCCTTCTCGCCCGCGCTGCTGGCGCAGAAAGGCTCGCTGTTCGTCACCCGCCCGGTGCTGGCCCATTATACCGGCACGGCGAAGGAATTGCAGGACACCGCCGACGACCTGTTCGCGGTGATCCGGTCGGGCGCGGTGAAGGTGGCGATCAACCAGCGCTTTGCATTGAAAGATGCGGCCAAGGCGCATGACGCGCTGACCGGCAAG
>CALDFO010000423.1 GCA_937942205.1 uncultured Alphaproteobacteria bacterium | reverse complement strand
GAAAACTAAACCGCGACCGCGGCCATTGCGCCCAGCAGGGCCAGTGTACGGGCGGCGCGCAGCAGGATCGTGCTCCACGGTGTCAGGGGCTGGAGACGGCCTTCCCATGCCATGTGGCGCATCTCCTGGGATTGCTGACGCTCGAACATCAGTTGGTGATGTTGATAGCCACAGGCGCTGATCACGAAGCTGCGGCCATTCGGGGGGATGCCAATCGCGGACATGGCGTCTTAAGACCTCGGATTGTCTCGCTCCTTCGCGGAAGAAAACGCAAGCGCTGTTCCCTGGTTTTCGGCAGGCGGGAACGAGGCTGGGCCTGTGGCAAAAACGCCGCAAAAGCCCGCGAAAAAGCGCGGACCTAACGGCGGGACGGGATTCTTGTTCCGGGAAAAAGCGCTAGAATTGGGGCGCTGAATCGCGGGGTCTGGGCAGATGTCGTTTTCCGAAACCATTTCGCCCCTGCTGGGGCGGTGTGCGCTGGTGTGGTTCTTCGGTGCCGTCGCCATGACGATCATCACCGATTGGGGCCGGGTGCAGGGACTGATGGAGGCGCGGCATGTGCCCCTGGTCCCCATCGTCATGCTGCTGGCGCTGGTCTTTATTTTCCTGGGCTGCGTGTCTTTGCTGCTGGGCTATCACGCCCGGCATGGTGCGGTGATCCTGTTCGGCCTCACCATCGTCGCGGCGGTGACGCTGCATCCCTTCTGGCTGATGACGGGTGAGGCGCGGCAGGCCGAGTTCGAGATCTTCGCCCGTGATGTGGCGATCTGCGGCGGCCTGCTTCTGATGGTGGGCATGGGGCCGGGACCGTTCGCGATCGACAATCGCGCGCGGGGCGGCGGCAGGGGAAGGCGCTGAATGCCTTCCCCGTACAGGATTTCAGCGGGTGCCGCTGTTGGAGGACGAGCCCTGGGTCTGCGAGGCGACCAGGGCGATGATGCCCGCCGCGGCGGCCAGGCCCAGGAACAGCATCACGCCGCCGGTCTGGATGGCGGCCTGCTCTGTGCCCGCGGCCTTGCCGGGGGCCAGCGGCGATTTGGCGGCGATGCCGGTCTCGGCCGCGAAGGCGCTGGACGCCATCAGGCTGGTGGCGACAAGGACGGCGGCGAATTTACGCATGGAACTCTCCTTTGCGCCGGACAGGCTCCGGCCAATTTCCCGCCCTCTTTGCCATAGCGGTGCTTAAGAAAGGTTTTCCATCGGGCTTCCCGCGTCCGGCAGGGCCAGCAGACGCGCTGTG
>CALDFO010000422.1 GCA_937942205.1 uncultured Alphaproteobacteria bacterium | reverse complement strand
CCGCCGTTCCCAGCAGCCAGACTGTGATCGCCGCCGATATCCCTGCCTTTCCCATCGAACATCCCCGTTTGATACTGTGCACAGACAGATACCATGCACAAACACATACCTTGCACAGCAAGATACTAGTGTCTAGAGGGCGGGCGCGAGTACCGGGCTCAAATGGTCATATGGGAGGAGGTGGCGAACGCGGGAATCCCGGAATCGGGCGCGATGAGGGAAATGGCGGACAGAGAGGGATTCGAACCCTCGAACGGCTTTCACCGTTACACACTTTCCAGGCGTGCGCCTTCAACCACTCGGCCACCTGTCCACTGGGGAAGTGGGGAATACACGCACCGCCCAGCCCCCGCAAGGGTCCCCGCCCCCAAGTTCCTGCCGGGGAAGGCTTTTCGCCTTATATGTCCTCTGGGCAGCGACTCAATAGCGGTCCTCGTGCGGGGCCATGGTCAGGTCGCGCTTGGCGGTGATGATCGAGATCGTATAGCCCGCCACCACGTCGAACAGGCACATCAGGGTGATCAGGAAGAAGATCGAGGTGCCGAACCCCTTCAGCACGATGAACTCCACCAGCGCCGCCACGAAAGTCAGCATGGACAGGGCATGGTTGAGGATTTCGCGGTGGGTGGAATTGGCCGCCTTGACCGTTTCCACGAACAGCATGGCCAGCGCCAGGGTCAGCAGGCCGTCGCCCACCGAGATGCGCCAGGCGTCACCGGAGAACATGGCCAGGCTGACATTGCTGTCCAGCAGCGCCGTCGCCGGCTGTCCCGCCGCCATGCCACCCAGGATGATGACGTTGTAGGCCACGACCGCGATCAGGATCATCGGAAAGGCGCGCAGCATCGAATCCCCCAGCTTTGCGTCAGACTATCATGCCGTGCGCGCGTCGCTGTGCGTCACAGTTCCCGGACATCGGCGGGGCCGCGATGGCGCCGTTGCAGCCAGCGCACCCCCAGCAGATCCTGGATGCTGACCAGCAGGCGTCCGAAATTGGTGTATTTGGACGCCCCGGTCAGGCGCGGGCGATGGTTGACCGGCACGAAGGCGACCGTCCAGCCTTCGCGTTGCACCAGCGCGATCAGATAGCGGTGCAGATGGTCGAAATAGGGCAGCGCCAGGAACGCCTCGCGCCGGAACGCCTTGAGGCCGCAGCCGGTATCGGCGGCGCCGTCGCCCAGCAGGGCGTTGCGGATGCCGTTGCCGAGGCGCGAGGCCAGGCGGCGGCTGGCGGTATCCCGGCGCTTCACCCGCACGCCGGACACCAGCCCCGCTTTGGGATCGGCGCGCAGCAGGGCCAGCAGCTTGGGAATATCGGCCGGATCGTTCTGGCCGTCGCCGTCCAGGGTCACGATGATGCCGCCCCGCGCCGCCAGCACGCCGGTGCGGATGCCGCGGCTCTGGCCCAGGTTGCAGCCATGGCGCAGCACGCGCAGGGCCGGAATCTCGCTTTTCAGCCCCGCCAGCACCGCGGCGGTGTCATCGCCGGAGCCGTCATCGACGAAGACGATCTCATGGTCCGGCTCGGCGGACAAAGCGGCGGCGATCTCGCGGGCGAGAGGGGCGACGTTGCCCGCCTCGTCCTTGACCGGGACGACCACCGAAACGGCGCTTCCGCCTGACATGCCTGGCTTTTCTCCTCGCGGGACCGGGAGGGCCTTATACAGGCCCGGCCCTTTGCAACATAGGCCCGGCTGGACATAGTCCGGTCCCATGAGTGTCGCCGAATCGGCCCCTGACAATCCTCTCCCGGCGGTTCAGCCCGCCACGGCCCCGCGCTGGCTGGAGCGGCTGGCCCGTCGTCCCTATGCCCTGCTGGCCCTGCTGGGGCTGCTGCTGTGGCTGCCCGGCATCGTCAGCCTGCCGGCCCTGGACCGGGACGAAAGCCGCTTCGCCCAGGCTTCCCGCC
>CALDFO010000421.1 GCA_937942205.1 uncultured Alphaproteobacteria bacterium | reverse complement strand
CCGAGGCGCGCGGCCGCAACGCCCGCGCCGGGCTGTGGGCGGTCAGCACCTATGCCCCGCGTCCGGCGCAGGCGATGAAAGGCACCGCCGGCTCCTTCCAGGTGGTGGAGGGCTGGGTGACCAATGTGGTCACGGCTTCCGGCCGCACGTCCATCGATTTCGGCGGCGATGGCGGCGGCGAACGGGTGTTTTCCGCCGTGATCCAGCCGCAGGACCGCGCGGCCTTTCGCGGCCATGACCTTCGGGATCTGATCGCCCGCCATGTCCGTATCCGCGGCATGGTGGTGGATGTGCGCGGGCGGCCGGAGATCGGGTTATCCAATCCTGCGCAGATCGAATTTTTGGATTGACCCCCTCCGGTTTCAGCGTGCGAAGCCGACCCCTGTGGGAGGCGAGCGAAAGCTGAAACCGGAGGGGGTCATTCAAACAATGAAAAAGCCCGGTGTCGCCACCGGGCTCTTTCGTTTGCGATAGAGGGTCGCAAAACTTTTACCGGCGGCCTAGGCCGCCTTCTTGGTCAACATGCCTTCGACACGCTTGACGGCGGTGGGCTCGTCGGTCTTCTCGACCGCCGCCACTTCACGCGCCATGCGGGCCAGCGCCTTTTCATACAGCTGGCGCTCCGAATAGGACTGTTCCGGCTGGCCGCCGGCGCGATGCAGGTCGCGCACCACTTCGGCGATGGACACCAGGTCGCCGGAATCGATCTTGGCTTCGTACTCCTGGGCGCGGCGCGACCACATGGTGCGCTTGATGCGGGCGCGGCCCTTGAGGGTGTTGAGGGCGCCGGCCACGACTTCCGGCGAGGACAGCTTGCGCATTCCGACCGCCTTGGCCTTGGTGGTGGGGACGCGCAGGGTCATCTTGTCCTTTTCGAACTCGATGATGAAAAGCTCCAGGCGCGCGCCGGCGACTTCCTTCTCCTCGATGCCGGACACCTTGCCGACGCCGTGGGTGGGATAGACCACATGGTCGTTGGTCTTGAATTCGTGCTTCTTGTTGGAATTAGCCGGAACCTTCTTGGCCGGGGCGGCGGCGGCGGGCTTGGCGGGTGTTTTGACGGCGGGCATCTTCTTTT
>CALDFO010000420.1 GCA_937942205.1 uncultured Alphaproteobacteria bacterium | reverse complement strand
TACGAGATAAGCTAGTGACTGGAGTTCAGACGTGTGCTCTTCCGATCTTCAGCGCATCGGGCTTGTGGTCCAGCGGCAGGCGGATATCGGTCAGGCGCATCATGGCGGCGGACATATAGAAAGCGTGCCGGCCGCGCACAACACGTCCCGGTTGTGAACACTCAACCTCGCCAGATGTTCTGGTTGTGTCAATAAAATCAATGACTTGTTCCGGCACGTCGCTTGCGAGGGCGCTGTCACGGTCCAATGGTGGACCTCAATCTTGTTCGGCCAGCCGGGGGGCCGGACCGAACAGGAGAATGCATCATGTTCAAGACAATCGCCGTTTCCCTCGCTCTCACCGCTTTCGCCGCCACGGCCGCCCAGGCGGGCGGGTACAACAATCGTTCCTCCTCGCTGCTGGGCGCGCTGGTCACGCTGGGCAATCATGGCGGCATCGCCAATGTGGGCGCCAATATCGGACAGACCGGCCGTCACGGCTCCTCGCTGGCCGATGTGAACGCCAATCTGCTGGGCGGCGCCGTGCGCGCCGATGTCGGCGTGGCGCAGTCGGGCCGCAATGGCGGCAGCCTGCTGGATCTGGACGTCAATCTGGGCGGCGGCGTCGGCCATCATCCGGGCCGCTGGTGATTCATTGAGAACCGGAGCGCGATGCGTTCCGGTTCATGTCTTCTTGGGAAAATGCCATGCGCCTTGTGTTGATGATGATTTTTCTGGGCAGCGCCGCCGCGCCGGCGCAGCCGCTGACGTCTGCCGCGCCGTCAACCCAACAGGTCAGAACCGTGATGAGCGTCAGCGTCACCGTCATCGATCCCGAACCGTCGCCGCCACCGAAAACGCCGGAAAACAAGGCTGTTTCACGCTAACGGTTCCATGACAATCACAAAAGATTTCGGTGACGATTCCGTGTTGACCGTGCGGTGAAACGGGCGCAGAGTTTGAAAGCCAGATGGATGGATTGCGATCGCCGCAGTTACTTCCGGGGCGCCCTTCGGCGCGATGCCATGTGCATATTGGCACATGAGTTCGCGAGCGATCCGGTGGAGACCGGATTTCCGGCGCCGGGAATGTCGCGCGAGATTCAAGCCCTTCGCATGGCGTGGAAAAACCGAGAACAGGAGGTTCCAGTCATGGAAGCGACTCCACCGGAAAATACCCAGGGCTTCGCCGCGTTGCGAAGCCAAGGTCCGGCGTAAAGAACCGGACCTCCGCTACAATCCGAACCTGACAATGGGAGCGATCCCATATCGAGTGTCCGGCATGATGCTGGACAACCAAGAGGACTGGACAAGCCCCGTCGGACCCCGGCGGGGTTTGTCTCATTTCGGCGGTTGCCCAGTCCTGGCGACTCCAGCTTGGCGATTCCTGTCTTGGCGCTCCAGGCTTGGCGGCTGCCGTTTCACGATGATGCCTTCGCGCCGCCATCTTTCAGTCATGGATCGCGTCATCCTGCATCCGGCGCCGTCCCGTGCGCCTTGCGGAACTTTCATATCGCAATCAGGCACTTGCCGGGATTTGGGGTTTTCTGCCCGCCGCCCGTGATGTAGGAGTCCGATATGCGGAAAATCCCAAGATCGCTGGTCCTGCTTTGCGCCCTGCTGCCCGTGGCGATGGGCTGTACCACCGCGCGCAGCACCGCGCCGCAACGCACCGCCAGCGAGCAGCTTCTGATCTCGGCGGCGGCCGACCGCGCCGCGGCGCAGTTGTCGCTGGGCATTCCCAAGGGCACCAAGGTGTTCATCGAGGCGCGTTTCCTGCAGGGCTATGACGAGGGCTATGCGGTCGCCGCCATCCGCACCCAGATGCTCAAGAACGGCCTTCTGCTGATGGACGAGCGCAAGGATGCCGAGGCGGTGGTGCAGGTGTCGTCCGGCGCCTTGTCCACCGACCAGAAATCGCTGCTGGTCGGCATTCCCCAGCTCACCGTGCCCTATATCCCGGTGGGCAACTCCGTCACCGTGCCGGAAATCGCGCTGTTCAAGCAGGCCGAGGAAAAGGGCGTCGCCAAGTTCGTGGCCACCGGCTATGACGCCAAGACCGGCGAACTGCTGGCCACCACCGATGCGCGCTACGGCTTCTCGCACAACACCAACCACACCATCCTGCTGTTCTTCTCCTGGTCCAGCGGCGATGTGGTCCCGCCGGGCGTGGACCAGCATTCGCTGTCCTTCCGCACCTTCACCAACATGCTGCCGGGCACGAACTAGGCGCGGCCCTTTTGCGCTGTGCGTGCGTCGCGCCTGCGCTCATGTACGTCTTGTACACGTCGCTTGGCGCTCCTGCGCACATCACAAAATTGCTCGCGCCGGAAAACAGCGGGGCTGCTACGGGAAATACTGGTAGATCCAGGTTTCGCTGAGCGTCCGGTTGCCCAGGCGCAGATAGCAGCGCAGGTCGACCGGTCCCTTGCCATCCACCTGCAGATCGAACAGCGCCCGCCAGCGGTCGGTGCCCACCACCTTGATGACATAGGCATTGTCGATCTTGCCGCGGCTGGCGCTGGCCTCGGGCTTGATGTCGAAACGCTGCGGCATCTGCATCAGCGGCCCGCCGGTGAAGTCGATCACGAATTTGCGCTTGTCGCGCGGCCAGGGATTCTGGCCGGGAATGCCGCCCCGGCCCAGCCGTGTCGCCACCACGCGGGCGATGGTCTTGGGATAGGCGGGCTCGTTGTCCTGCCAGTAGAGGCGATAGTCATAGGCGCGGGTGTCGCCCGCCTTCAGATCGCCGTCGGGCCGCCAATAGGCGACGATATTGTCGTGGGTCTCGTCCTCGGTGGGAATCTCCACCAGTTGCACTGCGCCCGCGCCCCATTTGCCCTTGGGCTCGACCCACAGGCTGGGCCGCTTGTCGTAAAAAGCGCCGTCGTCCTGATAGTTCTCGAAATCGCGGTCGCGCTGGATCAGGCCGAAGCCGCGCGGATTCTCGTCGAGAAAGGAATTGGTCTGCACCAGCGGCGGATTGATCAGCGGCCGCCAGATGCGCTCGCCCTTGCCGGTCCAGATCGCCAGCCCGTCATTGTCGTGGATTTCCGGGCGCCAGTCGTCGGCCTTGCCGCGCTCATTCTCGCCATACCAGTACATGCTGGTCAGGGGGGCCACGCCCATGCGGGTGATGCCCGCCCGGCAGAACAGGTCGCAATGCACATTCATCACCACCGTGCCGTCCTTGTTCTTCAGGGCGTCGAACTTATAGCTGCCGGTGATGGAGGGGCCGTCCAGCAGGGCATGGATGGTGATCAGCGGGCCGTGCGCCTCCAGCCAGAATTCCGAAAAGCGGGGAAATTCCTCGGCGGTGGCGGCGGCGGTGTTGAGGGCGATGCCGCGCGCCGAAAGTCCGTACTGGGCCTCCTGGCCGCTGGAGCGGAAATAGCTGGCGCCCTGAAAGGCCAGCCAGTCGGTGGGCTTGTCCTGCCCGTCCATCACCCGGAAGCCGGAAAAGCCCAGATCCTGAAGCGCCTTGGGGTCCAGGCCGCTGGCGCCATAATCGAAATAGTCCGGCCCATAGAGGATCTCGCGCGCCATGCCGCCTTCGACCGCGTGCAGCAGCACCGGATCGGCGGCATAGCGGCTGAGATGGAAGAAGGAGACGGGATCCGGCTGGGGGCCGCTCTTCCACAGGGCATGGTCGGCGCGAAACCTGATCTTCTGGGCAGCGTCGTAATCCACCTCCTTGATGATATGCGGGGCGCGCTGGGGCGGCGCCTTGTAAGGCTGGGTGGCGAGTTTCCGGGCGCGGTCCCGCAGCAGGTCATAGCTGAACCGCCGGGGCGGCCCCAGCCGGATGGCGGATTTGGCCTGGGGCAGTTTGGCCTGGGACGGGTTGGCCTGGGAGGGTTTGGTTTGGGCGATGGCCCGCAACGCGCCGGGCGGCACAAGGCTGGCCGACAAAGCGGCCAGCAGCAGGCGGCGGTCCGTCACGAACATGCGGTCAAGGCTCCGGGGAAGGCCGAAAGACGAAGGGCCGGATCATAAATCCAAACATGGCTTTTTTCTGCCGGCCGCCCTTTTATGCCGGTCCGGACTTTGTCACAGCTTCGGCGGCCGCGTCCCCAGCCTCGACCCAGCCCTGAAAAGGTACGCGGCGATCCATCATTCCGCCGCATTGTCACGTTGTATTACCGATGTCGAACGGGCGATTTACGATTGGACTTCTACACGGATGGCCTCCCAGTTTCGCGCTTCTGAACAGACACCCATGGAACAGTCCCCCAACCTGCCGCCGCCGGTCCTGAATTCCGGCGACAGGGCCGGTGTGCCCCTGCGCTGCCCCCGCGCCATGCCGGATCAGCCGCTTCAGGTCACGCCGTCCTTCTCCATCCTGGGCGCGTGCGTCGCGGCCTTGCTGTTCGTCCCGCGCGCCGCCATGCTGGCGCCTGCCATGATCCGCATCTCCCGCCGCCGTGCCTGACATCGCGCCCAGGCGATGGCTGTACCTGTTCCTGGTATTGGCCTCGACCGTCGCCGGCGTCACCCAGCTTCTGGGCGTTTTGCAGATTGACGGTCTCAGGGGACGCGAAGTCGCGATCCTGGTCCTGTTCGCCATCCTGTTTGCCTGGATCAGCGCCAGCTTCTGGCTGGCCTGTTTCGGCGCGGTGGCGCGGCTGACGGGCAAGGCGCTGTTGCCGCTCCGGCCCGCCGCCGGCGTGTCGGCGGCGCGCACCGCCATCCTGATGCCGGTCTATAACGAGGATGTCACCCGGGTCTTTGCCGGGATACGCGCCATCCATGAGGAGGCGGGGCCGGATTTCGACTTCTATATCCTCAGCGACAGCACCAACCCCGCCAACTGGGTGGCCGAGGAACTGGCCTGGGAGCGCCTCAAGTCCGCGCTGGGCCCCGATGCGCGGCTGTTCTACCGCCACCGTCCGGTGAACACCGGGCGCAAGACCGGCAACATCAAGGACTTCTGCGAGAATTGGGGCCAGCTCTACGACTATATGGTGATCCTGGACGCCGACAGCCTGATGACCGGCCGCACGCTGACCCAGCTGGTCGGGCTGATGGACGCCAATCCCCGCGCCGCGCTGATCCAGGCCCCGGCGCAACTGACCGGCCGTCATTCGCTGTTCGCCCGCATCCAGCAATTCGCTTCCAGCGTCTATGGCCCGGTCTTCAATGCGGGCCTGGCGCTGTTGCAGGGGCCGGACGGCAATTATTGGGGCCACAACGCCATCATCCGCGTCCATGCCTTCATGCAGCATTGCGGCCTGCCGCACCTGCCGGGCAAGCCGCCCTTCGGCGGCGAGATCATGAGTCACGACTTTGTCGAGGCGGCGCTGCTGCGCCGCGCCGGCTGGGAGGTCTGGATGGCCCCCGATATCGGCGGCTCGTATGAGGAACCCCCGCCCAGCATTTCCGATCATCTGATCCGCGACCGCCGCTGGTGCCAGGGCAACCTGCAACATCTGCGGGTCATCTTCGCCAAGGGGCTGGCGATGCCCAGCCGCCTGCATCTGGCGCTGGGGATCATGACCTATCTGTCCTCGCCGCTCTGGCTGCTGCTGCTGGTGGCGTCGGCGGTGGAGATGATGACCGCCCCGGTGGTGCCCGACGCCACCTTCATCGGCCTGCAGCCGGCGTTGACGCTGAGCGTCTCCCACCATGTCGAACTGCTGCTGCTGGTGCTGGCCACCATCGTACTGCTGCTCGGCCCCAAGCTGATGGCGCTGGCGGTGCTGCTGGACGATGCCCAGGCGACCCGCGCCCATGGCGGTCTGGGGGCGGTGATCGGCGGCTTTTTGTGGGAAAGCCTGTTCTCGACCCTGCTGGCGCCGATCGTGATGCTGCAGCACAGCTGGTATGTCGTCACCATCCTGATGGGCATGTCCACCGGCTGGGGATCGCAGCAGCGCACCGACCGCGCCCTGCCGCTGAAATTCGCCGCCCGCTATTTCTGGCCGCATACCCTGGTGGGCCTGGCCGCGACGGTGATCCTCTGGCACACGCCCAGCTTTTCCTGGTTTCTGCCGCTGCTGGCGGGGCTGCTGCTGTCCATTCCGCTGGTCATCATGAGCTCCAGTCCGCTGATGGGACAGGTGGCGCTGGCCGACCGGCTGTTCCTGGTGCCCAGCGAAACGCGCGGCCTGCCGGTGCAGGACCGCGCCCATGCCCTGGTGGCGGCCAGCGAAGCCGAGGCGCGCGCCGGCGACGTTCGTCATCTGGTGCTGGAGGATGCCCGGGTGCGCGCCCTGCACCTGGCGTTGCTGGCGGGCACACCCGCGCCGCCGGGCGATCCGGTCCGGCTGGGGGAGTTGCGCGACCGGGCCACGCGGCGCGAGACGGCGGGCTTCAGCCGCGAGGACTGGACCCTGCTGCTGTCCGATCCCGAAAGCCTGAAGGCGCTTTCCTGATTTCAGGCCGAGTCCGGCTGGGAGGCGATTGGCGCCCGGTTTCTTGCCAAGATACGTTTCTTGCCGCGATACAAGGCGGACGATCCTGGAGACGGCATGATTCTCGACTATACGGTTCCCTCACCGGCATACCGCGCGCTGTTGACCGTGCACCTTCTGGCCCATACGGCGGGCCGGCAGGTGGATCTGCTTGTCCCGGCCATGCTGGCCAATCTGCACATTCGCCTGCGCGGGCACTCGACCTATGTCCTTCCTGGCGGGCACCGGGTCCCCGCGCCGCCGGTGTCGCTGCTCGGCGCGACCAACGGCGCCTATCGGATCGAACTGAGCGCCGATGCGGTGGTGGCCGGGACCGGTTTTCTTCCGCTCGGCTGGCTGACCCTGATCCGCTGCCCGGCCGCCCGGCTGTCGGACCGGGTGATCGACGGCGCCGATGTGTGGGGCGCGCACCGGTGCGAACTGGCCCGCGAGCGTCTGTGTGAGGCGCCGTTCGGCGGCGGCCATGGCGCGGTCATCGAGGAACTGCTGTCCTGTCCGGAGCGGGCCTTGCCGCATCTGGACCATCTTCAGGCCATCGACCGCTGGCTGGAGACCGGGCAAGGCCTGTCGGTGGAGGCCCTGCGCGAAGACCTGGGCATCAGCCGCCGCCAGCTTCAGCGGGTGACGCTCGATCTGTATGGCGCCGCGCCGAAGGTGTTGGCGATGAAGTACCGCGCCCTGAGCGCGGCGGCCCGCCTGGCGACCGGCGAGGGGGTAACGATCCGCGACGCCCTCACGCTTTATGCCGATCAGTCCCACCTGAC
>CALDFO010000419.1 GCA_937942205.1 uncultured Alphaproteobacteria bacterium | reverse complement strand
AGGAGCTGGTGGAAAGCGAACTGTTCGGCCATGAGCGCGGCGCCTTCACCGGCGCGACCAACCGCGGCATCGGCCGTTTCGAGCAGGCCGAGGGCGGCACGCTGTTCCTGGACGAGATCGGCGACATGCCGCTGGAAGCCCAGACCCGCCTGCTGCGCGTATTGCAGCAGGGCGAATACACCACGGTGGGCGGGCGCACCGCGATCAAGACCGATGTCCGCATCATCGCCGCCACCAACAAGGATCTGCGCCAGCTGATCGGCCAGGGCCTGTTCCGCGAAGACCTCTATTACCGTCTCAACGTCGTGCCGCTGCGCCTGCCGCCGCTGCGCGAGCGCATCGAGGACATTCCCGACCTGGTGCGCCATTTCCTGCGCAAGGCCGAGGATGAGGGGCTGCCGCGCAAGACGCTGGACAATGCGGCGCTGGAGATGCTGCGGCGGCACCGCTGGCCGGGCAATGTCCGCGAACTGGAAAACCTGATCCGCCGCCTGGCCGTGCTGCAATCGGGCGACGCCATCACCGCCGCCGCCGTCAGCGCCGAACTCAAGGAGCCGGTCCGGCCCGTGCCCGCCGAGGAGGACGAGCCCCAATCGCTGGCCGTCGCGGTGGAGCAGCATCTGACCCGCTATTTCCTGGCCCAGGGCGACAGGCTGCCGCCGCCCGGGGTCTATGACCGCATCATCCAGGAAGTGGAACGGCCGCTGATCTCCATCTGCCTGGCCGCCACGCGCGGCAACCAGATCCGCGCCGCCCAGCTTCTGGGTCTGAACCGCAATACCCTTCGCAAGAAGATACGGGACCTGGGGTTGGAAGTCATTCGCGGCCTCCGCAGCGAATGACTTCCAACGGCGCAGGCGCGCGAGCGGCAGCGTAGCAGCGCGCCGAGCCCGGGACTGCCCGACACGTCTACCGTTTCCAACGGCGCAGCGCGGCGCCCCGTCAGGGGCTTGAGCCGCGCGAGCCCGGGGCTTCGCGCCTATTGGCGCGAAGCGGCGCAGGGCCGCGCGCGACAGCGGCTTGAGCGGCCCGAGCCCGGGACCGCCCAAACCAACGCACCGTCTATTTCCTCAATCCCCCAACAATCCCGCGGATTTACTGGATTTCGGCGCGAAGCCCTGTAGCCGAATTGTGACGCAGCATTCTTGCAACAGTCCGTGCCTTGGCTACACTCCCCGCCGAGCCGGTTGGGGTTGGGGACCGGCGCAACGGAAGACATGGTCAGCGAAACGACGTCCCTTGAACGGTACGCGGGCTTGCGCGCGGTTTCCCGGCCTTCCCGGCTGGCGCTGGTGGTTGCCCTGCTGTCGGTGGCGTCCGGCTGCGTCACCTATGCGCTGCTGACCGGGCTGACCCCCTATAGCCCCGACCATACCGGGCTGATCGCCCTGCTGCTGGTCAACCTGACCCTGGTTCTGACCCTGGCGGGGCTGATCCTGTGGCGGCTGGCGCGGCTGTGGGCCACCCGCAAATCGGGGCGCGCCGGAGCCCGGCTGCATGTCCGGCTGGTGGGCTGGTTCTCGGCCATCGCGGTGGTGCCCGCCATCCTGGTGGCGGTGTTCGCGGCGGTGACCCTGAATCTGGGCCTGGACGCGATGTTCTCGGACCGGGTGAAGGACGCGCTGGGCAACGCGGTGAACGTGGCCCAGGTCTATGTGAAGGACCATGAGCGCTCGATCCTGACCGACGCCTATACCATCACCGACAATATCCAGCGCGACCCGCAACTGTTCGACGAGCAGCGCCATGTCCGCGCCGACCGGCTGTTCACCCGGCTGGGCACCCTGACCAAGGATCGCGGGTTGCAGGCGTCCTACATCATGGACAGCAGCGGCCATATCCTGGGCAGCACCAAGCAGAAATTCCTCAAGGATCCCAAGCCGCCCTCGGCGGCCGATTTCGCCCAGGCGCGGCAGGGCATCGTGGTGGACGCCAATGCGGACAACGGCACCGTCACCGCGCTGGTTCAGATGCAGACCCTGAACGACGCCTTCCTGATGGTGGTGCGCGTCGTCGATCCCGGCGTGTTCGGCTATTACCTGCGGACCCGCGACGCGGTGAGCGAATACAACCGGCTGGACGAGAACCGCTCGGCGGTGTCGCTGGTCTTCGCAACCCTCTATGCGGTGGTGTCGCTGGTGGTGCTGCTGGCCGCCATCTGGGCGGGCCTGTGGGCCGCCAACCGTCTGGTGCGTCCCATCTCCGGCCTGATCGACGCCGCCGAGCGCGTCACCGCCGGCGATCTCGATGTCCAGGTGCGGGTGGACCGCCAGGACGACGAACTGGGCACCCTGGGCACCGCCTTCAACCGCATGACCGGGCAATTGTCGGCCCAGCGCGCCGATCTGATGGCCGCCAACCGTCTCAACGAGACCCGCCGCCGGTTCACCGAAACCGTGCTGTCGGGCGTCAGCGCCGGGGTGATCGGCCTGGACCAGGACGGCCGCATCACCATCGTCAACCGCGCCGCCGCGCGCCTGTTGAACGCGGCGCCGGAAGACCTGGAAGCGGGCCACTATTCGGAGATGCTGCCGGAACTGGCGGCGCTGATCCGCCGCGCCATGAGCGAGCCGGCGGGCCGCGCCGGCGGCGAGGTGACGTTGAAACGCGCCGGCAATCCTCGCAGCCTGAGCGTGCAGGTATCCGCCGAGCGCGGCGCGACCTCGGACGGCTTTGTCGTCACCTTCGACGACATCACCGATCTGGTCAGCGCCCAGCGCACCGCCGCCTGGGCCGATGTCGCCCGCC
>CALDFO010000418.1 GCA_937942205.1 uncultured Alphaproteobacteria bacterium | reverse complement strand
CGCCAGCAACCCGCCGATCAGGGCATTGTCGCCCGGCTCCTCGCGCACAAGGCCCAGCTTGGCGCGCATCAGGGCGTGATAGGTGCCGCCGAAATGCGTCTCGAACGCCGCCAGCTTTTCGATCAGGACATCGGTGGGGATCAGCTTGGACAGCGCCATCGCCAGCGCCCGCAGGTTCCAATGGGCCACCACCGGCTGGTTGATGAAACTGTAGCGCCCCTGCTCGTCGGTATGGTTGCAGACGAAATTGGGATCATAGGCTTCCATGAAGCCATAGGGCCCATAATCCAGCGTCAGGCCCAGGATGGACATATTGTCGGTGTTCATCACGCCATGCGCGAAGCCCACCGCCTGCCACTGCGCCACCAGCACGGCGGTGCGGCGTACCACCTCGCCGAACCAGGCGGCATGATCCATTCCAGGGAAGTATTCGGCGATGACATGATCGGCCAGCCGGCGCACCTGATCGTGCTGACCGCGATGGAAGAAATGCTCGAAATGGCCGAAGCGGACATGGCTGGGCGCCAGCCGGGTCAGCACCGCGCCCGGCTCCAGTTCCTCGCGGCGCACCCTCTCGCCCGTCGCCACCAGAGCCAGGGCGCGGGAGGTGGGAATGCCCAGCGCCGCCATCGCCTCGCTGCACAGATATTCGCGGATGCTGGAGCGCATCACGGCGCGGCCGTCACCGAAGCGCGAATAGGGCGTGCGGCCCGCGCCCTTGAGCTGGATGTCCCACAATTCGCCTTTGGCATTGCGGACCTGGCCGATCAGCAGGGCGCGGCCGTCGCCCAACTGCCCGGCCCAGACGCCGAACTGATGACCGCTATAGACCATCGCCAGCGGCGCGAAGCCTTCCAGCGGCGCATGACCGGACACCACCTGGACGAAACGCGGATCGCTGAAGGCTTGCGGGTCCAGGTCGATCAGCGCCGCCGCCGCCGGATTGGCATGAAGCAGCCGGGGCGACGCGCCGACCTTCTCGCCCGCCATCGCGGTGAAGAAGCCGTCGCCCAGCCGGGCAAAATGGTTTTCGAGATGGAGGCCGAAATTCGCGGACATGGCCTTACCCTGCGCGTTTCAGCGCTTGCAGGCAATTTTCCAGTTCGCCCAGGAACCGCGAACGGTCCTGCTTGCCGAACCCCGCATGACGGGTCTGGCCGCCCGGCGTCAGTTCCCGCAAGTAACGGCTGAGGTCCCGCATCCCCAGCGCCATGCCGATGCTGTCCGGCGTGAACGCCTTGCCGTTGGGGGCCAGCACGCGCGCGCCCTTGTCGAGGCAGCGCGCCGCCAGCGGAATGTCGGCGGTGATGCAGATGTCCCGCGCCGCGATATGTTCGGCGATCCAGTCATCGGCGGCGTCCGGGCCTTCCGCCACCACGACATGGCGCAGCAGCGGATTGGCCGAGGGACGCAGGCCCCCATTGCTGACGATGGTGACGGCCAGGCCATGCCGGGCCGCCACCTTTTCGACTTCCGCCTTGACCGGGCAGGCGTCGCCGTCAACGAAGATGGCCGTCATCACGCGCTGTTGGCGCGCCGGCCCGCATTGTCGCGGGAACGGTTCCAGTGGGCGCGGCTGCCGTTGCGCTTCTTGGGCGCGTGCGGGTTGTCGCCCGCGGCACCGCGCGGACCGCCGGGCTTATGACCGGGCTTGCCGTGACGGTGGCCGTGGGGGCGGCGCGGCTCGTCCATCTGGCGCTTCTGCTCCTCGGTCAGGTCGGGCAGCTCGTGTGCCACCACCGGAATCTTCATGCGGATCACCCGCTCGATATCCTTGAGGTAGCCGCGTTCGGAAGCATCGCAGAAGCTGATCGCCACGCCCTCGCCGCCGGCGCGCGCGGTGCGGCCGATGCGGTGGACATAGCTTTCCGGCTCGTTGGGCAGCTCGAAATTGATCACATGGCTGATGTCGTCGATGTCGATGCCGCGCGCGGCGATGTCGGTCGCCACCAGCACCCGCGCCTTGCCGGTGCGGAACAGGTCCAGGGCGCGCTGGCGGGCATTCTGCGACTTGTTGCCGTGGATGGCTTCGGCCACCACGCCGGTCTTGGTCAGATGCTCGGCGACGCGGTTGGCGCCATGCTTGGTGCGGGTGAAGACGATGACGCGGTTCAGCGCCACATCCTTCATCAGCTCGCTGAGAAGCTGGCGCTTCTGCGGCATGGGCACGAAATAGAGGCTCTGGGCGATGCGGTCGGCGGTCTTGCCCTGCGGCGCGACCTCGATGCGCTCCGGATTGTTCATCATCTCATGCACCAGCCGGGCGATGTCTTCCGGCATGGTGGCGCTGAACAGCATGGACTGGCGCTGCTTGGGGATATAGGCGACCAGCTTGCGGACATCACGGATGAAGCCCATGTCCAACATGCGGTCGGCTTCGTCCACGATGAAATGGGTGACCCCGTCCAGGCGCACCTGCTTCTGCTGCACCAGGTCCAAGAGGCGGCCCGGGGTGGCGACCAGAATGTCCACGCCCTTGCTCATGTTGCGGATCTGGGTGTTCTGGTTCACGCCGCCCAGGATCACGGTCATGCGCAGGTTCAGGAAGCGGCCATAGCTGCGCAGGCTTTCCTCGATCTGCACCGCCAGCTCGCGGGTGGGGGCCAGGATCAGCGCCTTGGCCTGCTTGGGCTGGGGCGGGACATGGCCCACCGACAGGCCCTGGAGCAGCGGGATGCCGAAGGCGGCCGTCTTGCCGGTGCCGGTCTGGGCAATGCCCAGCAGGTCGCGGCCCGCCAGCAAGGCGGGGATCGCCTTGGACTGGATGGGGGTGGGATGGGTGTAATTTTCCGCCGCCAGGGCGCGGAGGATGGGCTCGGCAACGCCAAGCGACGAAAAGGTAACGTCGGTCACAAAGATCCTTAAAAACCGTGCGGACGCGCTGAAAAAGGCGCGGTTTTACGGCTGGTTGGCCGTCTTCCACGCACACTGGAGGGAACGGAAGTTTTCGCTTGCTCCGGCGATGACGGCGCCCGGTTCATGACCTGGGGCGCCTTGTGCGGTCGCGGCGGATGGCGGTGTATCGGCGTATTCGGGCCGAAAGTCAACCGATTCTTGTTGCGCCGCAGCATGGCAGCCGCCGCACTTTCCCCGCCCAACACCGTTGCGGGATGCCGGTTTCTGTAGTCATCATTGCGGGGTCTCCCCCGCGCAGCCGGGCCGGGGGATGGCTTGGGGTGTCCAGACCGGCATGGGGCATGGCGTCGGTTCACATGGCATACGGGAATGAAAAGTCCATTTCGCAGGCTTCCGCGAAGGGCAAGGTGAAGTGGTTCAACGCGACCA
>CALDFO010000417.1 GCA_937942205.1 uncultured Alphaproteobacteria bacterium | reverse complement strand
CTTCCGCTCCATCAAGGCAGGGTGATGTTCTTCAGCGACTTGGAGGCGCCGTAGTAAAAGCTCAGATCGCGGATATCCACCTTGGTCTTTTCGGCCGTCGCCAGGGTGGCGGCGGGGTGCTCGGGGGTAAGATGAACAGCGGTATCCATGGATCAGGTCCGTTTCTTTTCAAGCAGGCGGGCAATGATGGAAAGGGTCAGCACGGTGGCGGTGACCAGCAGCGCGCCGGCCCAGGCCAGTTTGTGCCAGTCTTCATAGGGCGACAGCGCATACTGGAAGATCACCACCGGCAGCGAGGCGATGGGCTTGGTGATGTCGGTGGACATGAACTGGTTGTTCAGCGCCGTGAACAGCAGCGGCGCGGTCTCGCCGGCGATGCGGGCCACGGCCAGCAGCACGCCGGTGATGATGCCCGCCTGCGCCGCCTTCCAGGTCACCAGCTTGATGACATAGCTGCGCGGCGCGCCCAGCGCGGCGGCGGCCTCGCGCAGGCCGTTGGGCACCAGCAGCAGCATGTTCTCGGTGGTGCGGATCACCACCGGGATCACGATCACCGTCAGGGCCACGGCGCCCGCGATGGCCGAGAAATGACCCATCGGCACCACGATCAGCTCATAGATGAACAGGCCGATCACGATGGAGGGGGCCGACAGCAGGATGTCGTTGACGAAACGCACCACGAAGGACAGGCGGCCGTGACGGGCATATTCGGCCAGATAGGTGCCCGCGAACAGGCCGATGGGCGTACCCAGCAGCACCGCCCCCAGGCTCATGACGACACTGCCGAAGATGGCGTTGATCAGGCCGCCTTCGGCGCCCGGCGGCGGCGTCACCTCGGTGAACAGATGCGGACCCAGCGCCGCGATGCCGTCTTTCAGCAGCGCCCCCAGGATGAAGGCCAGCCAGACCAGGCCGAACAGGGCCGCGCCCAGCGACAGGGCGATGAAGGCGAAATTGGCGGCGCGGCGGCGCGCATAGAGTGTGGAATTGGCATGCATCTCAGTGCCCCGCCGCATGTTTGTTCATGGTGCGCAGCATCAGCTGGGCGCAGGCCAGGACGATGAAGGTGATGACGAACAGGATCAGGCCCATCTCGATCAGCGAGGCGGTGTAGAGCGGGCTGGTGGCCTCGGCGAACTCGTTGGCGATGGCGGCCGAAATCGAGGTGCCCGGCGCGAACAGCGAAGGATTGATCTTGTGGGCATTGCCGATCACGAAAGTGACGGCCATGGTCTCGCCCAGGGCGCGGCCCAGCGCCAGCATCGCGCCGCCCACCACGCCGGTGCGGGCAAACGGCAGGCAGACCTTCCACATCACTTCCCATTGGGTGCTGCCCAGGCCGTAGGTGGCCTCCTTCAGCACGCTGGGCACCGTCTCCAGCACGTCGCGGGTGACGGCGGCGATGAAGGGCAGGATCATGATGGACAGGATCAGGCCGGCGGTGAAGATGCCGATGCCGTAAGGAATGCCGCCGAACAGCGTTCCCAGCACCGGCACGCCGTCCAAGGCCTCGATCACCGGCTCCTGCACCGCGGTCTGGAACCAGGGCGCGAACACGAACAGGCCCCAGATGCCGTAGATGATGGAGGGAATGCCCGCCAGCAGTTCGATGGCGATGCCGATGGGGCGGCGCAACAGGCGCGGGCACAGTTCGGTCAGGAAGATGGCGATGCCGATGCCCACCGGCACGGCGATGATCATGGCGATGGCGCTGGTGACCAGCGTGCCGTAGATCGGCCCCAGCGCGCCGAACACCTCGCGCACCGGACGCCAGGCCTCGGTGACGACAAAGCTGAAGCCGAACGCCTTGAAGGCGGGCATCGCGCCATGCACCAGCGAGACGATGATCCCCATGAAGATCAGCAGCACGGTGCAGGCGGCGGCCAGCGTCACCAGGCGGAAGCGGGTATCGCCCGCGCCGGCGCGGCGGGCCTTGTGGGCTCTGGAGGTGAGGGCGGCAGGTTCTTGCAAGGTGATATCTGTCAAGGAAAGCCCCGGGGGAACGGCGAAACCGGGGGCAATTCACACCCGGCCCACGCCACGAACATCACAGTCCCGCAAAGCTTTTGTGACGGCGCCGGGGCGCGCGGCCGCGCCTGTGCTCAAGCCATTGAAATATCTTAGATTTCCACAGGGTGCGACATTCCGGCAGGGACCGCGCCAGTGCAAATTTAAGCGTTTTTGAAGGGTCGCAAGGCCAGACTGTGGCCCTGGAAAGCGGCAAAGAAGGTCAGGCCCAGGTGCTGGCGCGGGTCATTCGTATCGTATTCGGCTGCGTGGCGGGCTTCATGCTGGTCGCCGCGCTGGCCAATATCGTGCTGCTGGGCCACCTGACCATCATCACGCCCTTCAGCTTCGGCGCGCTGTTGACCGTGGCGATGGCCTTCCTGCTCAACAACCTGCTGACCTATCGCGAGCGCGGCGAAATCCTGTCGCGCCAGGCCGACCAGCTCAAGACCGTGGCGGGACGGCTGGAAGCCTCGCTGAAGAACGCCGCCGCCATCAATGCGCGCCTGAACCAGAGCGGGACCCGCTACAAGGGCCTGGTGGACGCCCAGGGCGACGCCATCTTCCGCCGCGACGCGCAGAGCCGCCTCACTTATGGCAACGACGCCTTCTTCCGCATGTTCGGCCTGA
>CALDFO010000416.1 GCA_937942205.1 uncultured Alphaproteobacteria bacterium | reverse complement strand
CTCGATCTACCTGCGCCGCGCCTCGGGCGACATGGAGCTGTTCGCCACCGAGGGCCTGAACCGCGCCGCCGTCCACACCACCCGGCTGCGCGAAGGCGAGGGCCTGGTCGGTCTGGTCAGCGAAACCGCCGAGGCGGTGAATCTGTCGGATGCGCCGTCCGACCCGCATTTCAGCTATCGCCCGGAAACCGGCGAAGACCCCTTCAAGGCGTTCCTGGGCGTGCCCATCGTGCGCGGCGGCCAGGTGTTCGGCGTGCTCACGGTTCAGAACAAGGCCGAACGCGTCTATGCCGAGGAGGAGGTCGAGGCGCTGCAGACCGTCGCCATGGTGCTGGCCGAGGTGGTGGCGCAGGGCGGCTTCTTCAATGTCGCCGAACTGGACGAACCGGAACTGCGGGTGGACCGCCCGCGCAAATTCCTGGGCGACGGCCTGTCGGAAGGCGTGGCGGTGGGCCATGTCGTGCTGCACGAGCCGCGCGTCAAGGTCGAGCGCATGATCGCCGACAACCCGGCCGAGGAATTGCGGCGGCTGGAAGAGGCGATCGGCGCCTTGCGCGAATCCGTGGACGAGATGCTGGCCTCCAGCGAGCTCGATCTGACGGGCGAGGGGCGCGAGGTGATCGAAGCCTATCGCCTGTTCGCCTATGACCAGGGCTGGCGCCAGCGGATGCGCGACGCGGTGCGCACCGGCCTGACCGCCGAAGCCGCGGTGGAGCGCGTGCAGGACGAGACGCGGTTGCGGGTCCAACGCCTGGGCGATCCCATCCTGCGCGAGCGCGCCCACGATCTGGACGACCTGGCGCGGCGGCTGTTGCGCCATCTGACCGGCGAGGATCTTACCGCCCGCAACCTGCCGCAGAATGCCGTGCTGGTGGCGCGCGGCATGGGCCCGGCCGAGCTTCTGGACTATGCCCAGGGCCAGCTTGTGGGCCTGGCGCTGGAGGAGGCGGCCTCCACCTCCCATGTCGCCATCGTCGCCCGTTCGATGGGCCTGCCGCTGGTGGCCTCGCTGGGCGGCATCGTGGACAATGCCCGCGGCGGCGACGGCATCGCGGTGGACGGCGAAACCGGCGAGGTGCATCTGCGCCCCGCGCCCGAGATCATCAGCGCGTTCGAGGAAAAGCGCGCCATGCTGCGCCAGGCACAGGCGCGCTTCGCGGCGGTGCGCGATCTGCCGGCGGTGACCCGCGACGGCGTTCCCATCAGGCTGATGATGAATGCGGGCCTGGAACTGGATATGCCGCAACTGGCCCAGTCGGGCGCCGACGGCATCGGCCTGTTCCGCACCGAACTGCAATTCATGATCGGCGAAACCATGCCGCGCCTGGCCGACCAGTCGGCCTTCTACAAGAAGATACTGGACGCGGCGGGCGACAAGCCGGTGGTGTTCCGCACCCTGGACCTGGGCGGCGACAAGGTGCTGCCCTATGCCCGCTGGGAGCGGGAGGAAAATCCGGCGCTGGGCTGGCGCGCCATCCGGATCGCGCTCGATCGCCCGGCGCTGCTGCGCTACCAGGTGCGGGCGCTGCTGAACGCCAGCGCGGGCCGCACCTTGCGCATCCTGCTGCCGATGGTCAGCGATGTGGACGAGTTCAACCGCGCCCGCGCCCTGATCGACCGCGAGCTGGAACGCGCCCGCCTGCTGCATCTGGTGCGGCCGACCCAGGTGCTGGTGGGGGCGATGCTGGAGGTTCCGGCGCTGGCCTTCATGCTGCCCCAGTTGATGCGCTCGGCCGATTTCGTCTCCATCGGCTCCAACGATCTTCTGTCGCTGGCCTTCGCGGTGGACCGCACCAATCCGCGCGTCTCCAAGCGCTACGACACCCTCAATCCGGCCTCGCTCACCCTGATCCGGCTGATCGTCAACAGCGCGGCGGAGAATTCCGGCGATCTGTCCCTGTGCGGCGAGATGGCGGGCCGCCCCCTGGACGCCATGGCCCTGCTGGGATTGGGGCTTCGGACCCTGTCCATGCAGCCGGGCCATATCGGCCCCATCAAGATGATGATTCGCTCCATGCATCTGGGCGAAGTGGCGGCTTTCGTGGACCGGCTGTGCGGCCGCACCGACCATTCGCTGCGCACCCGGCTGGCCGCGTTCGCCGCCGAGCGCGGAATTGTCCTGAAATAGGCGAAATTCCCGGAGAAACGCGCCTTTTTGCAGTGCAGCGGTTGTCCCGGCGGCGATTGATCGGATAGGATGACCGCCACAGTTATTCAGCCGCGCGGCCCTGTGTTTTGCCGGGAACCTGTTTGCCGGGCAGGGGCGCGCGCCAGTGGCGGTTCATGACCAACATCACGCAGATTTCCTTTGACGACAAAGAGGATGGCGAAGGACGCCGCCGCATCCATTTGCGCGA
>CALDFO010000415.1 GCA_937942205.1 uncultured Alphaproteobacteria bacterium | reverse complement strand
GGCGGGCGTATCGACCGACAAAGGCGGCGCAGCCATGCGCGCCACCGCGATGGTCACCCCCGCCTCCAGCGCCCGCAACTGCTCCAGCTTTTCGCGCCGCTCCAGCGCGGAGGGCGGCAGGGCGACGAACCGCGCCAGGGCCGCGCGGCGATAGGCGTACAGCCCGACATGGTGCCACAGGGTGCCCGGCCCGGTCGGGGCGGTGGCGCGGGTGAAATAGAGCGCCCGGCCCAGCGTCTCGTCCGGGTTCCAGGCACAGACGGCCTTGACCACCGCCGGGTTCCGGCGGTCTTGGTCATTGTCGATGGGGGCGGCCAGGGTGGCGATGTCGGCCCCGGAGGCGGCAAGCGCCGCCGTCACCGCCCGGATCGCCTCCGGATCGAGGGCGGGCAGGTCGCCCTGCAGGTTCACCACCACATCATGGGCCCCGCCGGGGTCCGCCGCCTGGAGGGCGGCCCAGATCCGGTCGGAGCCGGAGGGCAGGTCCGGGTCGGTCAAAACCGCCCGCCCGCCCGCTTTTTCGACGGCCTGGACGATTTCCGGCTCGGCGGCGGCCACCAGCACAGGGCCCAGCCCGGCCAGGACCGCCTGGCGCCAGAC
This sequence comes from uncultured Alphaproteobacteria bacterium, assembly GCA_937942205.1. GTDB lineage: Bacteria > Pseudomonadota > Alphaproteobacteria > Micropepsales > Micropepsaceae > Rhizomicrobium. The sequence continues at coordinate 2,745 of CALDFO010000415.1, read as the reverse complement.
CCGCACGATCATGGAAACCCCGCCAATGTCGGCGAGGGGCTTGCCGGGCAGCCGGGCGGAGGCCATCCGGGCGGGAATCAGGAGGATCGGGTTCATGGAGGGCATGGTCTTCGCGGGAAACTGTGTAAGCCGGGTTTGCCGCTAAGGCCAGATACCGCCTATGATTTATGCGACGCTTCGCCGCAATGACGCGGGGACGGCGGCGGGTAATGTCCCCCCGTATTTCGCCGGGGAACGCCCGGCTTTTCGACTTTCGCGCGTACCGGAAAGCGGGCGCGTTTTTGGGGAGCTTGCCCGGATGGATTCCTTCGAGTGGAACAAGGTCATCGGCGCCGTTCTGGGCACCGTGGTCTTCATCTTCGTCATCCGCATCGTGGCCGAATATGTCTATGAGCCCGAGCATCCCGAAAAGCCCGGCTATGTCGTGGAAGGCGTGGTGGAAGACGCCAAGCCCGGCGCCGCCGCCGCGCCCGCCGAGGAAGTCGCGCCCGACTGGGGCACCGTGCTGGCCAAGGCCGACGTCAATGCGGGCAAGGACATCACCGCCCGCTGCGTGCAGTGCCACGACTTCAGCAAGGGCGGCCCCAACAAGATCGGCCCGGAACTGTTCGCGGTGGTCGAGCGCCCCAAGGCGCACAATCCCGGCTTCTCCTATTCCAGCGCGCTGAAGGCCAAGGGCGGCAACTGGACCTATGACGACCTGTTCCACTTCCTGAAGTCGCCCGCCATGTTCGTGCCCGGCACCAAGATGAGCTTTGCCGGCATCCGCAGCGAGCAGGACCGCATCAACCTGATCGCCTGGCTGCATTCCAACGCGGACACGCCCGCCCCGATTCCCGCGCCCAAGCCCGCCGCCGCGCCTGCCGCGGCCCCGGCCGAAGGCGCTGCCGCTCCGGCGGCTCCCCAGGGCGCCGCGGCTCCCGCGCCGGCGCACTAAAGAGGCATGGCGGAATCCCGGTCGGGCAAGCCCAATGTCCTGTTCCTGCTTCCGCCGGGATGGGATGCGCTGAGCAAGGCGCTGTTCGGGCATGACGCCTTCAACAGCTTCCTGCACGGCAAGGATCATTACGCGCCCGCGCAGATCGACTATTTCGTCGGCTTCCGCCCGCCGCACGGCTTCCTCAAGACCCTGCCCCGGCTGAAGGCCATCTTCAGCCTGGGCGCGGGCGTGGACGGCTTCCTGCGCGACCCGGAATTTCCCCGCCACCTGCCGGTGGTGCGTTTCGTGGACGAGACGCTTCAGCGCGAGATGGCGCAGTACGTCACCATGCACATCCTGATCGTGCACCGGGGCCAGCGCGGCTTCGACGCCGGACAGCGCGACAGCGCCTGGCGGCAGAAGATGCTGTCGCGCCCCACCCGCGATGTGCGCGTGGGCATTCTGGGCATGGGCGATATCGGCGCGGTGACCGCCGAGCGGCTGCTGATGTTCGATTTCCAGGTGCTGGGCTGGAGCCGCAGCCGCAAGGATGTGCCGGGCGTGAAAAGCTATGCCGGACCGCAGGAACTGGGCGCTTTTCTCGGCCAGTGCGACTTCATGGTCTGCATGTTGCCGCTGACGCCCGAGACCGAGGGCATTCTGAACGCCAAGCTGCTGTCGCAGCTGCCCCAGGGCGCCTGGCTGATGAATGTGGGGCGCGGCGGGCATGGCAACGAGCCGGACATCCTGGCGGCGCTGGACAGCGGCCAGCTGGGCGGCGCGATCCTGGACGTATTCCAGACCGAGCCGCTGCCGCCGGACAGCCCGTTCTGGACCCATCCCAAGGTCACCGTGACGCCGCACATCGCCGGCATCACCGATCCGCGCAACGCCAGCGCCTTTGTGGTGGACTGCGTGACGCGGGCCGAAAGCGGCGCGCCGTTCAAGAATCTCGTGGACCTCGGCAGGGGTTATTAAAGTGCCGTCGCTGGCCACCCGCCTCAAGGACGCGGCGGCGCAGATCTTCGTCCGTGCCGAGGCGCGGGGCGCTTTCCGCAAATTCGCCGCCTTCGAGCGCGACCTGTCCGATTATCCCGAACTGAAAATCCTGGCGCAGAACCATGCGGCGATCCGCGCCGAATGCGCGGCGCTGCTGGGGCGCAAGCTGGCCCTGCCGGGCATGGACCAACTCACCGATTACACCGCCGGCGGCATTCACCAGATCGCCTGGAAGAGCTTCATGTTCAAGTCGGGACGGTTCATCGACGAGAACTGCGCCCTGGCCCCGCGCACGGCGGCCCTGCTGGCGGGTATTCCGGGCATCTATACCGCCTTCTTCTCGGTGCTGGAGCCGCAGCAGCACATCAAGCCGCACTGGGGCTATTGGAAGGGTTTTGTCCGCTATCACCTGGGGGTGATCGTGCCCGGCAACAATGCGGATGAGAATTGCTGGATCCGCATCAATCCCAATGCCTGGGACCGCGACAACCGCCAGGCGATCGAGCAGGGCGAGAAATATTTCTGGCATGAGGGCGAGGCGGTGCTGTTCGACGACACCTTCCTGCACGACGCCGCCAATTTCTCGGACCAGGTGCGGGTGGTGCTGTTCCTGGATGTGGCGCGCAAGATGCCCTGGCCGCTGGCGCTGCTGAACCGGCTGTTCCTGTGGATCGCCCATCAGGACAAATCGGTGCGCCAGATCCGCGCCAATGCGACGGTCAGGAAATGACAAGGGGTGATGGCGCAGGCCCACCTCCCCCTTGTGCGCGCAAGCGCACCCAAAGGGGGAGGTGGTTTCAACGAGCGAGGCATGTGCGACGGCGAGA
>CALDFO010000414.1 GCA_937942205.1 uncultured Alphaproteobacteria bacterium | reverse complement strand
CCCATAGGTCAGTTCGCCGGCGCGGGCGAAATCGCCCTTGCGCTGCGCCACCTCGACATCCTGGCGGGCGGCGTCCAGTTTTTCCTTCAGGCTCTGGACATCGGCGACGGATTTCTTCTCCTCCAGCCATTTGGCGGTCAGGGCGGCGGAATCCTCCTCCAGGTCGGCCAGTTCGCCTTCCAGCGCGGTGAGCCGGTCCTGGGACGCCTTGTCGGATTCCTTCTTCAGCGCCTCGCGCTCGATCTTGAGCTGCATGATGCGCCGGTCCAGTTCGTCCAGCTTTTCCGGCTTGGAGTCGATCTGCATCCGAAGGCGGCTGCCCGCCTCGTCCATCAGGTCGATCGCCTTGTCGGGCAGGAAACGGTCGGTGATATAGCGGTTGGACAGGGTGGCCGCCGCCACGATGGCGCTGTCGGTGATCCGCACGCCGTGATGCAGTTCGTACTTTTCCTTCAACCCGCGCAGGATGGAGATGGTGTCCTCCACCGTCGGCTCGCCCACGAAAACCGCCTGGAAGCGCCGCGCCAGGGCGGCGTCCTTCTCCACATACTTGCGGTATTCGTCCAGGGTGGTGGCGCCCACGCAATGCAGTTCGCCGCGCGCCAGGGCCGGCTTGATCAGGTTGGAGGCATCCATCGCGCCATCGGCCTTGCCCGCCCCGACCAGGGTGTGCATCTCGTCGATGAACAGGATGATCTCGCCATTGGCGCCGGTCACCTCGGTCAGGATGGCCTTCAGTCGCTCCTCGAAATCGCCGCGGAACTTGGCGCCCGCGATCAGCGCGCCCATGTCCAGCGCCATCAGCTTGCGGTCGCGCAGGGATTCGGGCACGTCGCCATTGACGATGCGCAGCGCCAGCCCTTCGGCGATGGCGGTCTTGCCCACACCGGGCTCGCCGATCAGCACCGGATTGTTCTTGGTGCGGCGGGACAGAACCTGGATGGTGCGGCGGATTTCCTCGTCGCGCCCGATCACCGGATCCAGCTTGCCGCTGCGGGCCAGTTCGGTCAGGTCGCGGGCGTATTTCTTGAGCGCGTCATAGGCGTTCTCGGCCGTGGCGCTGTCGGCGGTGCGGCCCTTGCGCAGCTGGGCGATGGCGCCGTTCAGCCCCTGGGCGGTTACGCCCGCGTCTTTCAGAATTTTGGCCGCTTCGGTGCCGGTGGCCAGCACCAGCGCCAGCAGCAGATATTCGGCGGTGACGAAGCTGTCGCCCGCCTTCTTGGCCACGGCTTCGGCATTGTCCAGCAGCTTGGCGGTGTCCTGGGCCAGATAGACCTGGCCCGATCCGCCCTGCACCTTGGGCAGCTTTTCCAGCGCCGCTTCGGTGGCGGCGCGCGCGGCGGCGTCGCGCCCACCGGCGGCATTGATCAACCGCGCGGCCAAGCCCTCCTCATCATCGAGAAGGACTTTCAGAAGATGTTCGGGGACGAATTGCTGGTTGCCCTCGCGCAGGGCCAGAGACTGCGCCGACTGGATGAAACCGCGGGCGCGCTCGGTGAACTTCTCGATATCCATGCTCTCTCCCGGCCGGTCCGAAATGGCGACAGGCCTCAGTTGCGTCCCCTTGGGCGGGCAACGCTTCGCACAGGATATGGGAGTCGGGAACCGGCGGCGCAAGCCCCCGGTTCAGCCGGATTACGGGCCGGATATCAGGACGCTTCGGCCTCTTCGCCTTCGTCCTCGGAGGCGCCTTCGGCCAGGGAGAAGGAGGGGCTGGAGCCGTTCTGCTGCGGCTGGGGCGGCTGGCCGCTCTCCTGTGCCTTGGCGGCCTGCTGCGCCTGATACTGGGCCTGCTGCGCCTGCTGGGCCGCCATGATGCGGTAATAATGCTCCGCATGTTGCAGATAGTTCTCGGCCATTACCCGGTCGCCGCCGGAATTGGCGTCGCGGGCCAGCTGGAGATACTTCTCGTACACAT
>CALDFO010000413.1 GCA_937942205.1 uncultured Alphaproteobacteria bacterium | reverse complement strand
GCGCGCCGATCTGGGCAAATATTCCGCCTTCCTGTCGGACCTGCGGCTGGTGGACTATAAGGTCCGCATCCTCACCACTGGTACCGAAGCGGTGACCCGCGTGATGGTGGAAAGCGCCGACGGCAAGGGCAACCGCTGGTCCACCGTGGGCGTGTCGGAGAATATCGTGGACGCCAGTTTCGAGGCGCTGACCGACTCCATCGTCTACAAGCTGTATCGCGACGGGGCGGCGGGATGACCATCGCCTTCGACGATTTCCTCAAGGTGGATATCCGCGCCGGAACCGTGATCGCCGCCGCGCCGTTTCCCGAAGCGCGCAAGCCCGCCATCAAGCTGACCATCGATTTCGGCGGCGAAATCGGCGTCAAGACATCCAGCGCCCAGATCACCCGCCACTACACCCCCGAATCCCTGGTGGGAAAGCAGGTGGTGGCGGTGGTGAATTTTCCCCCGCGCCAGATCGGCAAGTTCATGTCGCAGGTGCTGACGCTGGGCGTGCCGGATGCCGGCGGCGAGGTGGTGCTGCTGCATCCCTCACGCGCCGTGCCCGATGGCGGGCGGATGTTTTAAGCCAACAGTGCCTGCAACCGGTCCAGGGCCGTTTCGGAATCGGGAACCAGCGCATACAGCTTCAGCACCTCCGGCCGGGCGAAGCCCTTGGCCACCGTTTCGCGGATCATCGCGTCCACGGTGTCGAAATAGCCCTTTTCATTGATGACCAGGATGGGCTTGGCATGGACGCCGAGCTGGGCGGCGGTGAGCACCTCGAAGAACTCGTCATAGGTTCCCAGACCTCCCGGCAGCACGACAAAACCATCGGCGCGGGCGATCATCTGCTGCTTGCGGACGAACAGGTCGGCCACGATCTCGGTGGTTTCGCCCTCGGCCAGCGGCGGTTCCACGTCCCGCAGGAAACTGGGCAGGATGCCGGTGACCGATGCGCCGGACTGGCGCGCCGCCAGGGCGGCGGTTCCCATCAGGCCCAGCGCCCCGCCGCCGAACACCATGGAGAAGCCGTGCCGGGCCAGGCCCGCGCCCAGGGCCGCACGCCGCCGTCTAGAGCTGTACGCCTCTCGTCAGTG
>CALDFO010000412.1 GCA_937942205.1 uncultured Alphaproteobacteria bacterium | reverse complement strand
CTTGCCGGTGCGGCCGACGCCGGTCTGGATCTCGTCGAAGATCAGCAGCAGGCCGCGATCGTCACAGACTTTCCGCAGGTGCCGCAGGAATTCCGGCGCGACCGGGCGCACCCCGCCCTCGCCCTGCAGCGGCTCGATCAGAATGGCGGCGGTCTGGGGGCCGATGACCTTGTCCAGCGCCTCGCGGTTTGCCACCGGCACCTGGTCGAAGCCCTCCATCCGGGGGCCGAAGCCTTCCAGGTATTTCTCGTTGCCGGTGGCGTTCAGCGCGCCATAGGAGCGGCCGTGAAAAGCGCCCTCGAAGGTGACGATATGGAACCGTTCGGGATGGCCGGCCGCATACTGAAAGCGCCGGGCGGCCTTGATCGCCAGCTCCATCGCCTCGGTGCCGGAATTGGTGAAGAACACCGCGTCGGCGAAGGTGGCGTCCACCAGCCGGGCCGCCAGGCTTTCCTGCCCCGGCACCCGGTAGAGGTTGGAGGTGTGCCACAGCAGCTGCGCTTGCTCGGTCAGGGCGGCGATCAGTTTGGGGTTGGCATAACCGAAGGCGTTGACGGCGATTCCCGCACCGAAATCCAGATATCGCGTCCCATCCTCGGCAATGAGCCAGGAGCCCTCGCCACGGACGAAGGCGACATCCGTCCGGTTATAGGTGGGAAACAAAGCGGACACGGTACGAATCTCCCTTTTGGAACTGTGGATTGCGCCTGGTTTATCCGCTTTTGAGGGTGCTTTCTCAACCCCGGCCCGGCGCATTCCGGCCCCTCCGGCGGCTCATGACGGGGCGGGAATCATGTGGACAAGGGCTTGGGGCCGCCCCGTAGTGCTTGTGCGGAACGGCGCGGCGGATACTGTATTTTGTGAATGGGGACGCCGCGACGCCCCGCCAAAGGAGCGACAACCATGACGACGGTAAACTGGTCGGATGACCGGGTCGAGCAGCTCAAGACATTGTGGACCGAGGGCCTTTCGGCCAGCCAGATCGCCCGCGCCCTGGGCGGAGTAACCCGCAACGCCGTGATCGGCAAGGTGCACCGGCTGGGCCTGGCGGGCCGCGCCAGTCCGTCCCGCAGCGAACGCCCGCGCCTGCCCATGGCGCCCAAGGTGCCCAGCGTGCGCGCCCATGTCCCCGCCATTCCGGTGGTGGAGGAAGACCCTCTGACCTTCGAAGACGGCAGCCACGCCACCGTCCTGACCATCAGCGACCGCATGTGCCGCTGGCCGATCGGCGATCCCGCCGCCACCGAGTTCCATTTCTGCGGCCGCAGCCCCAAATCGGGCTCGCCCTATTGCGAGGCCCATGCCCGCAAGGCCTATCAGCCGCAGCAGACGCGCCGCGAGAAGGACAAAGGTCGAATGGCAAGCTGACGCTTGCCGGGGGCCGAATGGCGTCGTAAGGCGCTGCCCTCACCCTTCGACAAGCTCAGGGTGAGGACTTTGCGCTATCCTCATGCTGAGCCTGTCGAAGCATGAGGACCCATGACCACCGTCTATGATTTCACCGCCAAACTCCTAACCGGCGAAGAAGCCCCGCTGTCGCGCTGGCGCGGGCGGGTGCTGCTGATCGTCAACACCGCCAGCGCCTGCGGCTTCACCCCGCAATATGCGGGCCTGCAGGCGCTGCATGAAAAGCTGGAGTCGCGCGGCCTGACCGTGCTGGGCTTTCCCTGCAACCAGTTCGGGGCGCAGGAGCCGGGCAGCGCCGGGGAGATCGGCGCCTTCTGCCGGAAGAATTACGGCGTCACTTTTCCGATGTTCGCCAAGGTGGAGGTCAACGGACCGGACGCGCACCCCCTGTGGCGCACCCTGACACAGGAAAAACCCGGCATCCTGGGCACCGAAGCGATCAAGTGGAATTTCACCAAGTTCCTGGTCAACCGCGACGGCATTCCCGTCGCGCGTTATGCGCCACGCGACAAGCCGGAGGCGCTGGAAAAGGCCATCGAGCAGTTGCTGTAATTTCCGATGAAAATGAAAAAGGCCGTGCGGATCGCACGGCCTTTCAACTATCTACCCTGTTGCTCCGGTTGCCCGGCAAGGTAATCCGGTTCAGGCGGCGCTGCTCGCCGCGGCGGTGTCCAGCGAATAGCCGGCCGAGCGCACGGTGCGGATCGGATCGGCCGTCCCGTCCACATTCAGCGCCTTGCGCAGACGCCCGACATGCACATCCACCGTGCGGGCCTCGACATAGATATCGCTGCCCCACACCGCGTCCAGCAACTGTTCGCGGGAAAAGACCCGGCCCGGATGCTGGATCAGATGGTCCAGCAGGCGGTATTCGGTGGGCCCCAGATGCACTTCGGTGCCCGCGCGGCGCACCCGGTGGGCGGCGCGGTCCATCTCGATATCGCCCACCTGCACCACGTCATTGGCCAGGCCGGGACGGACGCGGCGCATCACCGCCCGCAGCCGCGCCAGAAGTTCGGTCATGGAGAAAGGCTTGGTCAGATAGTCGTCGGCGCCGGTATCCAGGCCGCGAATACGATCCGATTCCTCGCCCCGCGCCGTCAGCATCAGGATGGGAACGTTGCGTGTCTCCTGGCGGCCGCGCAGGCGGCGGCAGACCTCGATGCCGGACAGCTGGGGCATCATCCAGTCCAGGATCACCAGGTCGGGCTGTTCCTCGGCGGCGACCAGGAGGGCCTCCTCGCCGTCGCGCGCTTCCAGCACCCGGTAGCCTTCACGCTCCAGGTTGTAGCGCAGCAGGGTGACCAGGGCGCTTTCGTCTTCGGCGACAAGGACGGTGGGCTTGCTCATGCGCGGCTTTCGAAAAAGGTTTCGCTGGTATGGTCCGCCTTGGGGCGGTTGCTGGCCAGGTGCCCGGCCCGCACCATATGGTACACGACCTCGGCGATGTTGGTGCAATGGTCGCCGCTGCGCTCGATATTCTTGGCGACGAACAAAAGATGCGTGCACAGGCCGATGGTGCGCGGATCTTCCATCATATAGGTCAGCAGTTCGCGGAACAGGCTGTTATAGATTTCGTCGATCTCGCCGTCGCGGTTCCACACCGCCTCGGCGGCCTCGGCATTGCGGTTGGAAAAGGCGTCCAGCACCTGCTTGAGCTGGTTCTGGGCGGCCTTGCCCATCCGGGCCAGGCTCTGGGTCAGGCGGATGGGCGGTTCGCGGTTCAGCACCAGCGCGCGCTTGGCGATGTTCCGGGCCAGGTCGCCGATCCGCTCCAGTTCGGCGGCGGTCTTGATCGCGGCCAGCGTCTCGCGCAGGTCCACCGCCATGGGCTGGCGCAAGGCCAGCAGCTTCAGCGCCCGCTCCTCGATCTCCTGCTGCATCTCGTCGATGCGGGCATCGCCGCCCACGGCGCGCTCGGCGGCGGCGCTGTCGCGGCGCGAGATCGCCTCGATGGCGGATGCGAACTGGGCTTCGGCCAGCCCGCCCATCTGCGCCACCAGGGCCGAAAGGGTTTCAAGCTGTTCGCCGAAGGATTTGACGGTATGTTCGGTCATCGCGGGTTCTCGGGTCCAGATACGCCGCCTTGCCTAGGCCGCTGGCACCACGCCTATGCGACAGTTTTATAACATTTCCGTGACAGACGCGGAGGGTGCCGGTTTTTCCGCCTTTTCCGCGGCTTCCCCGGCCTGTTCCACATCCGGCGCGGGGGGCAGGAACACCGTGAAGGTGCTGCCCTCGCCCGGCTTGCTCTCGATCGCCAGCCGCCCCTGGTGGCGATTGACGATGTGCTTGACGATGGCCAGGCCCAGCCCGGTGCCGCCGCGCTCGCGGCTGCGCTTCACATCCACGCGGTAGAATCGCTCGGTCAGGCGCGGAATGGCCGCGGCGGCGATGCCTTCGCCGTCATCGCGCACCGCCACCGCCACCATCTCGTCCTGGCGCCCCGGATTCACCCGCATCAGGCTGACCCGCACCTCTCCGCCCTCGCGGCCATACTTGATGGCGTTGTGGACCAGGTTCTGGAACAGCTGCACCAGTTCGTCATGCTCGCCCGCCACGCGCGGCAGGTCCGCCGCGACATCCAGCGACACGGTGATGCCGTCCTGCGCCGCCAGCGGCGATACGCCCGCCACCGCCTGGCGCACCGCGCCTTCCAGGTCCACCGGGCTTTCCGGCTTCACATGCTCGTTCATCTCGATACGGGTGAGCGACAACAGATCCTGGATCAGCCGCCGCATCCGCGCGGTCTCCTTGGCCATGATGTCCAGGAACTGTTCGCGCGCCTGGGCGTCATCCCGGGCATGGCCGCGCAGCGTGTCGATGAAGCCGGTCACCGCCGCCAGCGGGGTGCGCAGTTCATGGCTGGCATTGGCCACGAAATCGGCACGCATCCGCTCGCTCTTGCGGACCACGGTCAGGTCATGCAGCAGCAGCACGCTGACGGCGGGCTGTACACTGATGCGCGCGGCATAGGCCTGGAAATGCCGCTCCACCGGCACCGGCAGGGTGAAGGGCACATCCACGGTCTCGCCGCGCCCGGCCGCCGCGATGGCGGCCAGAACCTCCGGGTTCCGCAGCACCGAGGAAGCGCGCTTGCGGTCCAGCCCGGGCCCCAGCACATCGCGCATGGCATGGTTGACGAACAGCACCCGTTCGTCCTCATCCAGCAGCATCACCGGCATGGGCAGCCGTTCCAGCAACAGACGGGTCAGCGGCGGCAGCAGGGCGACGGGATCGTCGGGATCCTGCTCGGGCGGGCGCAGCACCGGTTCCTGGAAGCTGACGAACTGGGCGATCATCGCCACGGCCAGCGCCAGGGCCAGCAGGCCCCAGAAAGCGCCCGCGCCGCCGAACAGCACCGCCGCGCCGCCTGCCACCAGGCCGATCAGGATGGGCCAGGCAAAGCCGCGCAGGCGCAGAAGCGATTCAGCAATCATGCGGTCATCATACCGCTGTTTGCGACGCCGGGGTAACGCCCACCGGAACGCTTCGGCCAGCAAGCGCCTTTAGAAAGCAACCGTCACGGTGATGACGTCCGTATAGGAACCGGCGGGCACATACTGGCCGGCGGGCAGCCGCCCCCAGGCGGTGAAATTCACCGCGCCCAGGGCCAGCAGCGGATTGTAGCTCTGCAGGACCGAGGCGTTGCCGCCGTCCCCCCAGACGGTGGCATAGTCGTTGGCGGTATAGAGATTGTAGTTCAGCGGCACGGCGGCCCGCAGCATCTTGCGCGACGCCGGATCGGGGCTGTTCAGCGCGGTTAGGGAAACCGTGAAGCCCGGCAGCAGGTCGATCCCCAGCAGGCCGCATTCCACCCGCACCGTGGCGTTGGCGAAGCGGCCGGCCGCCGGGCTGTAACTGCCGAAGTTGAGGGCGGTGGCGCTGACCGACAGATTGCTGGCCAGCGGCAGGCCGCTGCCGCAGAGCAGCGCCTGGGCGGGCGCCCCCGACAGGCACAGCAGCAACAGACAGATCGGAACGGACGCCGCGCTAATACGCACCACTCGCCTCCCTGAGACAGAGTAACGGATCGCTGCGCGCCATCGCCCCCCTCGATGCCTGTGAATCCTGGGCCTCCCGCGGATCCAGCCGGAAGCGGCAGCGCCTGCCGCCGATCTCCACCACCCCGCCGCGCGGCGTCCGCAGGTCGGCCACGAAGATCTGGCCGTCGCGGCCCAGGGTCAGGGGATCGTCCGCGCCGTCCAGCAGCACGCGCGCGCCCACCGGCGTGGCCAGCGGAATGCCGCGCGTGACCGTGGCCAGCATCGGGTGGTGCGAGGTGGGGCGGAAATCCACCCGCACGCCGCCGGACCGGCGCGGCACCACGATGTCGTCGGTCTTTTCCACCACCGCGTTGAACGCATAATCGCGCGGCTCCACGCCAATCCGGTTGGGAGCCCAGGCATCCAGGCCGGTGAGCAGCGCCTCGCCATCGGCATCACTGACGGCGACGGGGCGGTTCTCACGATAGATGCGGATGCCGGGCGCGCCCGCCTCCACCAGCGCCACCGCCGCGCCGGGATCGCGCGAGGCGAACAGGCTGCCGCGCAGAAAGACCAGCGCGCCGCTGGCGTCGGCGCGGAATGCGGTCTGGCCGCGATCCAGCGAGATGCCGCCATCCAGCCCGACATGACGGCCGATCCAGGCGGCTTCACCCTGCAGGCGGCCGCCATTCTGCCAGCCGCCCGCCAGGCGGTAGCCGAACCCGCCATCGGGATCGGCGGGGCTGTCGATCGTCGCCAGGCCGGAAGTGCGGTCCTTGTCATGGGCGGCGGACAGGCCCGCCAAGGCGCGCCCGCCCAGCGGCATGTTCAGCGAAATCTGCACACTGGCGATGCCCGATTGCAGGTCTTTCAACGCGCTCAGGGCCAGGAAGGCGCCGCGCGGCAACGCCGCCTGCCACGACGCCGACAGCAGCTGCCGCGCCGGGCTGTTCTGATACTTGCTGCCGATCCAGCTCATGCCCAGCGTGCCGCCCCAGTCGAGATCGGTGGTCGCCCCCAGTTGATAGCGCAGGCGCGGCGGCGGCAGGCCGCCATCGGAAAGCCCCGCCAGGTCGCGCCAGCCCCGGCTGGACGCCTGGCCCTGGCCATACAGGGTGACCGGTCCCGCCAGCAGGTTGGCCGAGACCGACGCCAGCATTCCCGCGCGGGCGCCGGTATTGGCGGCAAGACCGGCGGCGATGCTGCCGAAGCCGAAGCCCAGCTCGCCGCCGCCCGCCAGTGAGAACAGGCCGGGCGCGGCTTCGCCATGCGCCTGGAGCGTCAGGCGGTCGGACAGGCCGCGCCGCCAATCGCCCGAAACCATGGGCGTGTCATAGCCGAAACTGTGGCGGCCATAGCCGGTCCGCAGAAAGCCCGCATCCAGCGCGAAACTTTCCAGGCCCGGCGCCAGCAGCCCGGCATCGGTATAGAGCGAGATCGTCTGGGTGCTTTCGCGTCCCAGCACGTCGCGGGTGACGATGGTGGCGCTGCCGCCGCCGGTCAGTACCGGCAGGTTGCGCAACTCGAACGGGCCGGGCGCGATATCCTGCTGGTAAAGCCGGGCCGCGCCGCTGAAGACATCCACCGTGGCGGGCACTTCGCTCTGGCCGAAAAAGGCGGGCAGCGGCTGGGTGACAAGACCGGGGCGCAGGCCGAAATCGCTGGCCCACTGGATGCCGCCGAAGCGCACGGCGCGGCCCCAGTCCTGGGTCACGCTGATCGCATCGCCGACGATGAAATGCGACAATCGCTCGGGCCGCTCCAGCACCAGCGCGCTGTCCAGCCGCACCGGCCGGATTCCCGCCGCATTGGCGGTGACGAAACCGGAATTGGCGATGCGGTAGTCGGGGGTAAAGACATCCAGCGCGACGGAAGCGCCGCCCGCCACGGTTCGTCCCAGCCGGTCGGCGGCGCTGGCCGACAGGTCATAGCGCAGGATCGCGCCGCTGTCCGATTGCGGCGCGGGGGCGGCGCTGGCGCCCGCGCCCAGGTCATAGGTCTGGCGCGGTAGCGCCTGGGCCGCGACCGTCAGCAGCAGGCGCTGGCCGTTTTCGTCGATCTGGGCCTTCAGCCCCGAAAGGCGGGAAAGATCGCAGCGACCGTCAGGCCCGGCGCAGCGGGACAGCGCCAGACCCAGCTTTTCGATATCCTCGCCCGCCACGAACAGATGGCCGTTTTCCCGCGTCACCGCCACCACCGCGCCGCCGGATTTTCCGTTCACCCAGACCTCGAGCAGCGCGGGCGCAGCCATCGCGGATCGGATGCCCATCGTCATCAGCAGCAGCGCCAGCAGCAGGGCCGGGACGGACCTGGGCATCTCACGGCGCGACAAGGGCGGACAGCAGCGCACCGCTGCGCCCCTCCCGCGCCTGCACCTGCCCGCCTTGCGCCAAGGGACCAAGATCGCGGGTGACGCCGGGCAGGACATAGAACAGCCCCTGCCCCGCCAGCGCCGTGCCGTTCACCGACACGCCCTGCAGCTTGGCCGCCTGGCTGCCGGTGTTGGTGACGGTGAGCCGGCCGTCCCGCACCGACCAGGCGAGCCGGGGCGCAAGGCCCGGATCGCGGCGCAGAAAGACCGGCAGCGAGAATTGCAGCAGCACCCGCACCCCATCGGCGGCTTGCCCCCCATCGGGCAG
>CALDFO010000411.1 GCA_937942205.1 uncultured Alphaproteobacteria bacterium | reverse complement strand
AGGCGCCTATCATCTGTCGGACGATGAGGAGGATGACGGTCCCGGCGGCGGTCCCGGCAACATAAGGCCCGAACCCATCGCCGCCACCCGCCTGGCCGAGCGCCAGAAGAACCGCGTCAAGCGCGACGCCCGCGCCCCCGCCGGCGGCAAGCGCGCCGAGCGCCAGTCCGCGCTGAACCTGGCCAATGGCGAATACCAGCTTCCGGCGCTGGACCTGCTGGCCGAGCCGGTGACGGTGAAGGACACCCACACCCTGTCGGACGAGGCGCTGGAGGAAAATGCCCGCATGTTGGAGGCGGTGCTGTCCGACTTCAGCGTCAAGGGCCGCATCACCGCCGTGCGTCCCGGCCCGGTGGTGACGCTGTACGAATTCGAGCCCGCGGCGGGCGTGAAGTCCAGCCGCGTCATCAGCCTGGCCGACGACGTGGCGCGCTCCATGTCGGCGGTGGCGGCGCGCATCGCCACCATTTCCGGACGCAATGTGATCGGCATCGAACTGCCCAACCAGGTGCGCGAGACGGTGTATCTGCGCGAGATGTTCGCCAGCAACGATTACGACAAGGCGCGCGCGCCCTTGTCGGTGGTGCTGGGCAAGACCATCGGCGGCGAGCCGGTGGTGGCCGACCTGGCCAAGATGCCGCATTTGCTGGTCGCCGGCACAACCGGCTCCGGCAAATCGGTCGGCCTGAACACCATGATCCTGTCGCTGCTGTTCCGCATGTCGCCGCAGCAATGCCGCCTGATCATGATCGATCCCAAGATGCTGGAACTGAGCGTCTATGACGGCATCCCGCACCTGCTGTCGCCCGTGGTCACCGATCCCAAGAAGGCGGTGGTGGCCCTGAAATGGGCGGTGAAGGAAATGGAAGACCGCTACCGCAAGATGTCCAAGATGGGCGTGCGCGGCGTGGAAGCCTTCAACGACCGCGTCAAGAAGGCTCGGGAAAAGGGCGAGACGCTCAAGCGCACGGTGCAGACCGGCTTCGACCGCGAGACCGGCAAGCCGATCTATGAGGACGAGAATCTCGAATTCGAGGCGATGCCCTATATCGTGGTGATCGTGGACGAAATGGCCGACCTGATGATGGTTTCCGGCAAGGAGATCGAGGGCACGATCCAGCGCCTGGCCCAGATGGCGCGCGCCGCGGGCATCCACCTGATCGCCG
>CALDFO010000410.1 GCA_937942205.1 uncultured Alphaproteobacteria bacterium | reverse complement strand
GCTTACTCTTGCCCGCTACGCGGGCTTCGAACGCTGAAACCACCTCCCCCTTGGATGCGTGCTTCGCACGCGAAGGGGGAGGCGGGCCTGTGCTGGTCTTTCTATCCTTTGGTCCCGGCCTCGCGGCGCGCGCTTGGGGAGGATGACCGGTGTTGGGATCTCCCATTGCCGGGAACCGCGATACCGGCCCGCGCCGTTCAGGTCCGGTTCACCCGGGAAAGCGCAGCGTCCGGACAGGCGCGAAACCAGATCGCGCGGGCCCTTGGAAGTGGCGGGCCCATGTGGAGCGAAACCCAATGCGAACTTTCCTGAAACTGGCCGTCATCGCGTTCGGAGTCGGTGGCGCGATGGCGGCATCGCCCGTCCTCGCGCAGCCTTACGAGGATGACGGCTATTACGACGACGCCTATGACGACGGGTATGGCGATCCCGCTTATGATCCGGCCTATGCCTATGATCCGGCCTATGACGCCTATGCGGCGCAGGACGGCTATGCCGATCCCTATTGCGACGCCTATGGCTGCCCGGACGACTATTACGACCTGCCGGTCTATTACGGCGACTATTACTATGACGGGGCCTGGCTGACCGGCCCGGTCTATTGGCGCACCTTCGGCGGGGCGCGGCAGTTCTGGATCCATGGCGGCTGGCGCAGCGCGCAGTATCGCGGCGGCCGCTTCGGGCCGGCGCTGGGCCGCAGCTATTACCGCAATCGCGGCGGCTATGCCCGCAACTACAACTATGGCAACCGCAACTACAGCTATGGCAATCGCGGGGCCTACGGCAACCGCAGCTATACCGGGCGCAGCTACACCCAGCCGCGTGCCTTCAACCAGGGCACTGGCCGCAACAATGCCTGGCAAGGCAGCCGCTATTCCGGCGGCACGGTGGGCCAGCGCAGCTATGGCAGTGCCTATAACCGCAGCTATGGCACCCAGCGTTCTTTCCAGGGCCAAAGCCAGAACCGGAGCGGCGTCATCCAGTCGCCGCCGCAGCAGCGGGCGTATGGCGGCGGCAATGCCTGGCGCGGGCGCGGCGACTCCAGCCGCTGGTCGGGACAGCAGGCGCAGCGGCCCGCCGCGCAAGCCGCCCAGCCGCGCGCCTATTCCGGCAACCGCTTTGGCGGCGGCAACCGGGGCGGCGACCGTGGCGAACGGCGCGGCCGTCAATAGCCGCTGCCGCGCAGTGATAATGTTGTGACAAAGGCCCCGGCGGACAGCCGGGGCCTTTTTCGCGCCATCTTGCAAATCACGATGGCGCGGCTTGCGGGGCCATTGTCCAAAACCCGTTCCTTGAGGAGATGCACGAGAATGCCGACCAATCGTATCCTGATCGTCGCCGGTGGATTGAGCCTTGCCGGACTGCTGGCCGCCTGTTCGGCCACCCCGCCGCCGCGGACCGCCGAAGCGCCGCCGCCCGCCTACACGGTGACCCAGACGCCCACCCAGACCGAATATGCCGTGCCGGACCTGCTTCTGTTCGCCACCGACTCCGCCGAGGTGCTGCCGGGCGGCCAGCGGGTGATCGTGGACATCGCGACGGCGGCGCGGGAGCGCGGCGGCCTGGTGGAGGTGGCGGGCTATACCGACACCACCGGCTCGCCCGAACACAATCAGCGCCTGTCGGAAGCCCGTGCCCAGGCGGTGGCCGGGGCGATGGCACAGGCCGGGATCGCGCCGTCGCGCATCCAGGCGCGGGGCTATGGCGAAACCGAGCTGGCGATCCCCACCGGCGACAATACCGACGAGGCGCGCAACCGCCGGGTGGTGGTGCGGGTGGCGCGGAACTGACCGACCTTTCGCCCGGTCGCCGGTTAACGAAGTCTTAAAAGCGGGCGGCGCCGTGCGGCACCGCCCGCTTTTTCACGGTTAATCAATTGGAAACGCGCTGGCGGCACACTCCCGGCCATGCTCGACCGAATCTCAGGCATGACCAAGGCGCTGCTGACGCTGTCGGTTTTCTTCCTCTGCGCCACTATGGGCGCGGCGATGGCGCTGTTCACCGGCTGGCCGGTGGCGATCCTGTCGGGGATTGTGGGCTTCATCCTGGTGCAGCAGATGGTGTCCGGCTTTTCCCGCCGCCGCGAGCGCCGCGCCACCGCCCGCGAGCTGGCCCATATCCGCAAGACGCATCTGGAATTCGAGAGCGCCCTGACCGAGACGCGGGGCCGGATCGGCGAGCTGACCGGCCTGATCGAGGAGCGCACCACCGGCCAGAACCGCAAGATCGTGGCCGAACTGCAGGTGCTGGAAAGCCTGATGCGCGATTTCGCGGGCAAGGTGTCGCGCAGCGCCGCCCAGATTCCCCATCCCGCGCAAAAGCCGCAGCGCGGCCCATCCAGCGCCTATGTGAAGGCGCTGGATGGTCAAGGTGCGCTGCTGGAAACGATCCGCGCCAGCCTGGAGCAGAACCGCGTGGACCTGTACCTGCAGCCGATGGTGAGCCTGCCGCAGCGCAAGCTGCGCTATTACGAGGCGCTGTCGCGGCTGCGGTCCGAGGACGGGCAGGTCATCATGCCCGCCCAGTATATCCAGGTCGCGGCGGGCGCGGGCCTGATGAGCGTGGTGGACAATCTGCTGCTGTTCCGCTGCGTCCAGATCGTGCGCCGCCTGACCCAGAAGAACCGCGATGTGGGAATCTTCTGCAACATCTCCGGCGCGACCCTGGCCGACGCGGAGTTCTTTCCCCAGTTCCTGGATTACATGCAGGCCAACCGCGACCTGGTGGGCCAGATCGTGTTCGAGTTCAGCCAGGAAGCGGTGCTGGCGGCGGGCGCCGAGGGCGAGCGCAATCTGGCGGCGCTGGCCACGATGGGCTTCGCCCTGTCGATGGATAACGTCCAGTCGCTCAAGATCGACTTCCTGCGCCTCAAGGCGATCGGCTTCCGCCATCTGAAGATCCGCGCCGGCACCCTGACGCGCGGCATGGGCGGGGCGGATGTCGCCGCCGAGGATTTCAAGATGCTGCTGACCCGCCACGGGCTGAACCTGATCGCCGAGCGGGTCGAGGACGAGAAGACCGTGGTGCAATTGCTGGACTATGGCGTGGACTTCGCCCAGGGCTATCTGTTCGGCGAGCCGCGCGCGGTGCGCGAGGAATCGCTGAAACCGGCCGGCGCGCTGGAGCCCGCCCCGGTTATCCCTTTCCGCAAGGCCGGTTAATTCCGCCCATTGACCCGGCGGGCACGGGGCCTGTACCCCTTCGCCCGCCATGACCCTGCCGCCCTCCGCTCCCCGACTGATCGATGGCCTGCGCGCGATCGCCGCCGGTCATGACGCGCTGATCTGCGACGTGTGGGGCGTGATCCATGACGGGCAGAAACATCATCCCGCCGCCGCCGAGGCCCTGTTCCGGTTCAAGCAGGAGCGCGGCCCGGTGGTCCTGTTGACCAACGCCCCGCGCGTGCCCGCCGAGGTGGCGGCCCAGTGCGCCAGCTATGGCCTGCCGGACGGCTGCTATGACGCCATCGTCTCGTCGGGCGGGGCGGCGCGCGACGAACTGGCCCGCCGCGCCGCGTCCGGCACCTTGCCGCTTTATTATATCGGCCCCGACCGCGACCTGACGATGATCGCGGGGCTGGATGTGCGCCGCACCGGTCTGGACGAGGCGGCCATCGCCCTGTGCATCGGGCTGGTGGACGACATGACCGAGACGCCCGCCGATTATGACGGCCGGCTGCAAGCCATGCAGGCGCGGGGCCTGACCATGCTCTGCGCCAATCCTGACCTGGTGGTGCATCGCGGGACGCGGCTTCTGTATTGCGCCGGGTCGCTGGCGCAAGCCTATGAGGCGATGGGCGGCACGGTGATCTATTACGGCAAGCCGCACCGGCCGATCTATGACGCGGCTTTGAAGGCCGCCGCCGATGCCGCCGCCGCCGCCGGGCGGCCCGCGCCGCAGACGCCGCTGGCGGTGGGCGACGGGCTGCTGACCGATATCCGCGGCGCGGACCGGGCCGGACTGGAGGCGCTGTTCATCGCCGACGGCGTGCATGGCGAGGATATCCATCCGTATACGCCGGAGCATCTGGCGGCGCTGCTGGCGCGCTATGACACCAGGGCGGGCGCCGCGATGCGCGCCCTGAAATGGTGAGGGCCGAAATGGCAAAGGGCAGGGTGAGGGGCCGATGACCAGCGTTTATCTCGACGAGATCCGGCCGGGCATGAGCGCCACCATGGCGCGCACCGTGACCGAGCGCGACATCCAGCTGTTCGGCGAGGCCACCGGCGACATGAACCCGGTGCATTTCGACGAGGACTATGCGCGCAAGACCATCTTCCGGGGGCGGGTGGCGCATGGCGCGCTGTCCATCGGCTTTATTTCGGCCCTGCTGGGCACCCAGTTGCCCGGCGACGGCGCGATCTTCGTCTCGGCCTCCATCGTCTTCAAGTCGCCGGTGCGGATCGGGGACACGGTGGTGACCACCGCCACGGTGCGCGAAATCCAGGGCCGCGAGGTGGTGATGGACTGCGCCTGCCGCGTCGAGGACCGGCTGGTGCTGGAATCGGAGGCGCGGGTGCTGGCGCCGCGCAGGCCCGCCGCCCCCTCGGCCGCCCCCAGAAGCTAAAGGCCGGAATGAAAATCCTGCGCCATTTCGACGATGTGCCGGCGGCGCTGCGGGGCGCGGTGGTGGCGATCGGCAATTTCGACGGCGTGCACAAGGGGCACCGGGCGCTGGTGGCCCAGGCGCGCGACCTGGCCCAGGCGCGGGGTGTGCCGCTGGGCATCGTCGCCTTCGAGCCGCATCCCCAGGAGTATTTCCGGGCGCTTCGGGGTGACGCTGGAGAAGAGTGTTTCCGCCTGACGCCGCTCAGGACCAAGGCGCGGCTGCTGTCGGAACTGGGCGTGGATGTGCTGTTCGCGCTGCCCTTCGACGCGGAGATGGCGCGTCTGAGCCCGCAGGCGTTCGTGCAGCAGGTGCTGCTGGACGGGCTGGGGATCAGCGGCGTGGTGGTGGGCCGCGACTTCGAGTTCGGCAAGGGCCGCGCCGGAAACCTGACCGTGCTGTCCTATATGGGTGAGATGGAGGGGTTCACCGTCACCCCCTTCGAGACGGTGATGGGCGGGGAGGTGGAGAAAGTCTCCTCCACCCGCATCCGCGCCCTGCTCAAGGCGGCCAAGCCGGGCGAGGCGGCGCGGCTGCTGGGCCATTACTGGCCGATCGAGGCGCGGGTGGAGCATGGCGACGCCCGGGGACGGCAGATGGGCTTTCCCACCGCCAACATGCATCTGGGCCACTGCCTGGCCCCGGCCTTCGGGGTCTATGCCGTGCGGGTGAACATCCTGGACAATGACCGCATCGTGTCGCGCCATGACGGGGTGGCCAATTTCGGCATCCGGCCCATGTACCGGACCGAGGTGCCCCTGCTGGAGACGCACCTGTTCGACTTCGACGGCGACCTGTACGGCAAGTATCTGTCGGTGGAACTGGTCGCCTATATCCGGCCCGAGGCCAAATTCGCCAGCCTGGACCTGCTGATCGCGCAGATCGCCCAGGATGCCGCCAAGGCGCGGGAAATCCTGGCCAATACCCCCTGACGGGGCGGTTTGGGGGCTGGGCATGGACCGGTCCCCCCTGTTAGAAGCCTGCATCATGTCCGACAAAGCCAGCGATTCCGCCGATTACCGGGCGACCCTGTTCCTGCCCGCCACCGATTTCCCCATGAAGGCGGGCCTGCCCGAGGCCGAGCCGCGCTGGCTGGCGCGCTGGGCGGAGATGGACCTGTATGGGCAGCTGCGCCGCAAGGCCCAGGCCGCGGAGGCGGCAGGGAAGCGCCGGCCGCTGTTCGTGCTGCATGACGGCCCGATCTATGCCAATGGCGACATCCATTCCGGCCATGCCGTCAACCACATCCTGAAGGACTTTGTCGTCCGCTCGCAGGGGATGATGGGCAAGGACGCGCCCTATGTGCCGGGCTGGGATTGTCACGGCCTGCCCATCGAATGGAAGGTCGAGGAGAAATTCCGCGCCGAGGGCAAGGCCAAGGAGGATATCGCCAAGGACGAACTGCGGCGCGAATGCCGCGCCTTCGCCAGCCACTGGCTGGGGGTGCAGAGCGCGCAGATCCAGCGGCTGGGCCAGATCGGCGATTTCGCGCATCCGTACAATACGATGGCCTACAAGGCCGAGGCGCGCATCGCCCGCGAGGCGATGAAGTTCGTCGAGAACGGGCTTTTGTATCGCGGCTTCCGGCCGGTGATGTGGTCGCCGGTGGAGCGCACCGCGCTGGCCGATGCCGAGGTCGAGTATCACGAGAAGACCAGCCCCACCATCTATGTGAAATTCCCGCTGGTGAAGGCGTCGCCAGAATTGGCGCATACCTTCATCGTGATCTGGACCACCACGCCCTGGACCATTCCGGGCAATCGCGCCATCGCCTTCTCGCCGGAGATTTCCTACGGCCTGTATCAGGTGGCCGATGCCACCGACGGCTCGCTGGCGCGGGTCAGCGAGCATCTGCTGCTGGCCGACACCCTGGCCGAGCAGGTGGCCAAGCACGCCAAGATGATGCTGTCGCGCATCCGCACCGTGCCCGCCGACGAGCTGGCGGGGCTGGTGGCGGCGCATCCC
>CALDFO010000409.1 GCA_937942205.1 uncultured Alphaproteobacteria bacterium | reverse complement strand
ACGGCGCGCGCCTGGTGCATGACCTGGCCGACCTGGCCGGGGCGTCGCCGTCGCATCTGACGTTTTTCACCGGCGGCGCCGGGCATCGTGATGCCTTCGCCGCCAGCCAGGCCGGGGCCTGCCTGGTGCCCGACAAGGGCAAGCGGCCCGGCGCGCCGGCCGGCATGACGGTGCTGGAAACGCCTTCCGTGGTGCTGGCCTTCGCGCGGATCGCGGGCCTGTTCTATCCGGAAAGCTCGCAGCCGCGCTGGCGCGCCGCGGAGGGCAGCATCTCGCCGCTGGCGCGGATCGGCGCGGGCGTGGAACTGGCGCATGGCGTGGTGATCGCGGCGGGTGCGGAGATCGGCGACGGCAGCCGCATCGGTCCCGGCGCGGTGATCGGTCCCGGCGTCGCCATCGGGCGTCATTGCGAGATCGGCGCCAATGTCACCATTTCCCATGCCTATCTGGGCGACCGCGTGACGGTCCTGCCGGGGGCGCATATCGGCCAGCCCGGTTTCGGCTTCGCGCCCACCGGGCAGGGCTATCGCAAGATTCCGCAACTGGGCCGCGTCATCATCCAGGACGATGTCGAGATCGGCTCGGCCACCACGGTGGATCGCGGCGCGCTGGGCGATACGGTGATCGGTGAGGGCAGCAAGATCGACAATCTGGTGCAGGTCGCCCACAACTGCCGGATCGGGCGGTACTGCGTGCTGGCCGGGCAGGTGGGTCTTGCCGGCAGCGTGGTGCTGGAGGATGGCGTCATCCTGGCGGGCCAGGTGGGCCTTGGCGATCATACCCGTGTCGGCGCGGGCGCCCGGCTGGGGGCGCGGGCGGGCACCGGGTCGCGCATTTTCCTGGAAGGAGGCGTGGATTATGGCGGGGCCCCGGCGAAACCTGTAAGAGAATGGGCGCGCGAGATTCATGCTCTCACCAACCTCGCCAAACGCCGCAAGCAGGATAAAAATGACTGAATCGCTGGTTCTGGATGTCGAGCAGATCAAGAAGCTGCTGCCGCACCGCGCCCCCATGCTGTTCGTGGAACGGCTGACCGATATCGTGCCGTTCGAGAGCGCCACGGGTTACAAGGCGGTGAGCGTGAACGAGCCGTTCTTCCAGGGCCATTTCCCCGACCGGGCGGTGATGCCGGGGGTGCTGATCGTCGAGGCGCTGGCCCAGACGGCGGGCGCGCTGGTGGTGCACAGCCTGCAGCAGGAAGCCGCGCCGGCGGTCTATTTCATGACCATCGAGGATGCGCGATTCCGCAAGCCGGTGGTGCCCGGCGACCTGATCCGGATGACGGTCAAGGCGGTCCGCCGCCGCGGTCCGGTGTTCAAGTTCGAAGGCAAGGCCTTTGTGGGCGAGGATCTCTGCGCCGAGGCGACCTACAGCGCCATGGTGGCCGAACCGGACCGCGCCGGATGAGCGTGCATCCCAGCGCGGTGGTCGAGGATGGCGCGGCGCTGGGCGCGGGCGTCCAGATCGGCCCCTTCTGCCATGTCGGCCCGCGCGTGACGCTGGGCGACGGCGTGCGGCTCGTCTCGCATGTCTCGGTCGGCGGCATCACGGCGCTGGGCGCGGGTTGCACGGTCTATCCGGGCGCGGTGCTGGGCGGCGACGGCCAGATCCGGGGCAATGATTTCACCGAGGGGCGGTTGGAGATCGGCGCGGGCTGCGTGCTGCGCGAAATGGTCTCGATGAATGTGGGCAGCCGCAGAGGCGGCGGTCTCACGCGCATCGGTCCCAACGGATATTTCATGGCCAATGCCCATGTCGGCCATGACTGCCGGGTCGGGGCGGACGTGACCTTCGCCAATTCGGTGGCGTTGGGCGGGCATTGCGAGATCGGCGACGGCGTGATCTTCGGTGGCCTGGCCGCCGTGCAGCAGTTCTGCCGGGTGGGTAAGGGTGCGATGGTGGGCGGCCTGACCGGCGTCAACCGCGACGTCATTCCCTATGCCATGGCCTTTGGCGATCATGTGGAGTTGGCGGGCCTGAATCTGGTGGGGCTGAAACGGCGCGGCCTGCCCCGCGCCACCATCAACGCCATGCGCGCGACCTTCCGGGTGGTATTCCACGGCCGGGAAGGATCCATCGCCGACCGTGCGCGCGCCGCGCGCGAACGGTATGCGGGAATCGCCGAGGTGGCAGAGATGGTGGACTTCATCCTGGCCGACGCCAAACAGGAACTGTGCCTGGCGCGGCGGCGCGGGGACGGACATTGAGCGTCCTGGGCCTGATCGCCGGCGGCGGCGACCTGCCGCCCGCGGTGGCCCGGTCGGTGCGGGAGTCCGGCCGCGCGGTGTTCGTGGTGGCGCTGGCGGGCAGCACCGGCGGCGACTGGGTGCAGGATTATCCGCATGAAATTCTGTCGCCCGGCGAGCCGGGCCGCATCATCCGGGCGCTGAAAGCGCATGGCGTCCACGAGGTTCTGCTGTGCGGCCGGGTGGACCGGCCGAAATTTTCCGAGATGAAGCTGGATGCCAAGGGCATGTTGCTGCTGCCCAAGGCCATCGCGGCGGCCAAAAAGGGCGACGACGCGCTGCTGCGGTTTATCGTCGGCATCTGCGAGGATGAGGGGCTGGTGGCGCTCAGCGTGGCCGAAGCCGCGCCGGGTCTGGTCTGCCGTGACGGCGCCGTCGGGGCGATGACGCCGTCGCCGGACCATCGCGCCGACATCGCCGCCGCCTTCGCCATTGTGCGGGCGCTGGGAGCGCTGGATGTGGGGCAGGCGGCGGTGGTGTGCGAAGGGCTGGCGCTGGCGGTGGAGGCCGCCGAAGGCACCGACGCCATGCTGGCGCGTATCGAAACCTTGCGCGAGAGCCTGCGCGGCACGGCGGCGCGGCGGCGCGGCGTGTTGGTCAAGGCGCTGAAACCCACCCAGGACGCCAAGACCGACATGCCGGTGGTGGGTGTCGCCACGGTCCGCAATGCTCATGCCGCGCATCTGTCCGGCATCGCGTTGGAAGCGGGCCAGGCGTTGATCCTGGACCGTGCGGCGGTGGCGGCGGAAGCCGACCGCCTGGGCCTGTTCGTGGTGGGCGTCATACCTTGAAAACCCTGAACATCATGCTGGTCTGCGGCGAACCGCGTGCGGACGCATCGGCGGACGCGCATATAAAAACGCGGCTCCAGGCATGGTGACCGGGGACTTGAACATCATGCTGGTCTGCGGCGAGCCGCGTGCGGACGCATCAGCGGACG
This sequence comes from uncultured Alphaproteobacteria bacterium, assembly GCA_937942205.1. Taxonomy (GTDB): domain Bacteria; phylum Pseudomonadota; class Alphaproteobacteria; order Micropepsales; family Micropepsaceae; genus Rhizomicrobium. The sequence goes on along the minus strand of CALDFO010000409.1, from coordinate 3,389 downwards.
CGTATATAAAAACGCGGCTCCAGGCATGGTGACCGGGGACTTGAACATCATGCTGGTCTGCGGCGAACCGCGTGCGGACGCATCGGCGGACGCGCATATAAAAACGCGGCTCCAGGCATGGTGACCGGGGACTTGAACATCATGCTGGTCTGCGGCGAGCCGTCGGGCGACGCGCTGGGGGCGCAGTTGATGGCGGGGCTGAAGGGGCTGTCGCCGGTCCCCATCGCCTTCAGCGGCGTGGGCGGATCGGCGATGGCGCGCGAGGGGCTGCAAAGCCTGTTTGCGCTGGACGCGACATCGGTGATGGGCCTGCGCGAGGTGGTGCCGGCCATTCCGCGCATCCTGCGCCATGTGAAGATCGCGGTGGATTTCGCCGTGCGCACCCGGCCAGATGTGGTGGTGGTGATCGACAGCCCCGACTTCACCCATCGCGTGGCGCGGGGGATCCGCAAGCGCGATCCGTCGATCCGCGTCGTGGATTATGTCGCGCCCCAGGTCTGGGCCAGCCGCGCCTATCGCGCCCGCGACATGGCGGGGTATTTCGATCTTGTTTTGGCGCTATTTCCGTTCGAGGTGCCGTTCTTCGAGACGTACGGATTGAAGGCGGCGTTCGTCGGCCATCCGGTGATCGAGCGCGCGGCCCGCATCACCGGCGGCGCGGACTTGCGCGCCCGGCTGGGCATCGCGCCCGATGCGCCGCTGCTGGCGCTGCTGCCGGGCAGCCGCACCAGCGAAATCCGCTTCATCCTGCCGGAATTCCGCCAGGCGGTGACGCGGCTGGCGGCGCGCATTCCGGGATTGGTGACGGTGCTGCCCACCGTGCCCCATGTCGCCGAAAAGGTCTGTGCCGCCACACAAGGCTGGCCGACGCCGTTGCATATTCTGGAAAACGAGGCCGACAAATATGCCGCCTTCGACGCCGCCACCGTGGCGCTGGCGGCTTCCGGCACGGTGACGGCGGAAATCGCCCTCTCGCATACCCCGATGGTGGTGGCCTATCGTGTCGGCGGGCTGACTTTCTTCCTGTCGAAATTCCTGATGAACGTGAAGTTCATGGCGCTGATCAATATCCTGTTGGAACGCCAGGTGGTGCCAGAATTCCTGCAGGCAGCCTGCACGCCGGACCGGCTGGCCGAGGCGGTGGAACGGCTGTTCACCGATGCAGACGCCCGGGCCGCGCAGATGGCCGCGATGACGGAATTCGGGCGGCTGCTGGGCGAGGGGGATGACGCTCCCAGCCGCCGCGCCGCGCGCACCCTGCTGGCTTTCATCGCCCAGCCTGAAGCGAAAAAGCCTGAAACGAAAAAAGCCTGAAACGAAAAAGGCCCGGCGCATGGCCGGGCCTTTCGCGGGACGATGGCCGTCCGGTTACTTGCGCTGGTCCACCGGGACATAGTCGCGGGCGGTGGGGCCGGTGAAGATCTGGCGGGGACGGCCGATCTTCTGGTGCGGGTCTTCGATCATCTCCTTCCACTGGGCGATCCAGCCCACGGTGCGGGCCAGGGCGAACAGGGCGGTGAACATGGAGGTGGGGAAGCCCAGCGCCTTCAGGGTGATGCCCGAATAGAAGTCGATGTTGGGATAGAGCTTCTTTTCGATGAAATAGGGGTCGCTCAGCGCCACCTTTTCCAGTTCGATCGCCACCTTCAGCAGCGGATCGTCATGCAGGCCCAGTTCGTTCAGCACGGCATGGGCCTGGATCTGCATCGCCTTGGCGCGCGGATCGTAATTCTTGTAGACGCGGTGGCCAAAGCCCATCAGGCGGAAGCCGCTGCTCTTGTCCTTCGCCTTGGCGACGAATTCGGGGATACGGTCGACCGTGCCGATCTCCTCCAGCATCTTCAGCGCCGCCTCGTTGGCGCCGCCATGCGCCGGGCCCCACAGGCAGGCGATGCCCGCCGCGATACAGGCGAAGGGATTGGCGCCGGACGAACCGGCCAGGCGCACGGTCGAGGTCGAGGCGTTCTGCTCGTGATCGGCATGGAGGATGAAGATGGTGTCCAGCGCCTTGGCCAGCACCGGATTGACCACATACTCCTCGGCGGGGACCGAGAAGCACATGCGCAGGAAGTTCTCAGTATAGCCCAGCTTGTTGAGCGGATACACGAAGGGCTGACCGACATGGTACTTGTAGGCCATCGCCACGATGGTGGGCAGCTTGGCGACCAGGCGGTGGCTGGCGATCTCGCGCTGCTTGGGATCGGTGATGTCGGTGCTGTCGTGATAGAAGGCCGACAGGGCGCCGACCACGCCGCACAGGACCGCCATCGGATGGGCGTCGCGGCGGAAGCCGCGGTAGAAGGTCGCCAGCTGCTCATGCACCATGGTGTGGCGGGTGATGGTGCTGTCGAACTTGGCCATCTGGGCGGCGGTCGGCAGTTCGCCATAGAGCAGCAGATAGCAGGTTTCCAGGAAGCTGGAATGCTCGGCCAGGTCGCCGATGGCATAGCCGCGATATTGCAGCACGCCCTTGTCGCCGTCGATGAAGGTGATGTGGGATTCGGTCGAGGCGGTGGAGGTGAAGCCGGGATCGTAGGTGAAGATGTCGGCCTGATCGTAGAGCTTGCGGATATCCAGGACATTGGGGCCCTGTGTGCCCGCATAGACCGGCAGCGCGTAATCCTTGCCCTCGTAATTGAGGTTGGCCTGGCCGGCAGGCTTGATCTTGCTCTCTCTCATCGTTTCGTCCCCAGTCCCGGTATACAGTTCTTGCGCCGCAATAAAGCCACGCTTTTGACGGCGCGTCACCCGTCTTTGCGGCACCGCATCATACTATTTCCTTAAGTTCCATAAGCCCTTAGACGGATGGAAGATTCTTCGCGGCCTAACAGCGCCAACATCTCGAACAGAGGCGGCGAGGAGGCTTTTCCGGTCAGGGCGGCGCGCAGCGGCTGGGCCACCGCGCCCAGTTTCAGGCCGTGCGCCTCGGCATGGGCGCGGGCGGCGGCCTCCAGGGCGGGGGCCGACCAGTCGGTGGCTTCCAGCGCCGGCAGGACCGCGGCCAGGTTGGCGCGGCCTTCGGGCGACAGCAGCTTTTCGGCGGCGGCGTCCAGGCCGCGGGGGCCGTCGGTGAACAGGAATTCCGCTCCCTGAACAAGCTCGACCAGCGTCTTGGCGCGTTCCTTCAGGCCCGGCATGGCCTGCGTCAGGCGGTCCCGGGCCGGGGCGTCCAGCACCACCGGCGGCGACAGGCGTTCGCAAAAGGCCACCAGTTCGGCCGTCAGCGTCGCATCGTCCGTCTCGCGGAGGTAATGGCCGTTGAGATTGTCCAGCTTCTTATAGTCCATCCGGGCGGCGGATTTGCCGATGGATTCCAGGTTGAACCAGGCGATGGCCTGGGCGGTGGAAATGATCTCGTCATCGCCATGGCTCCAGCCCAGCCGCAGCAG
>CALDFO010000408.1 GCA_937942205.1 uncultured Alphaproteobacteria bacterium | reverse complement strand
ATACGAGATAAGCTAGTGACTGGAGTTCAGACGTGTGCTCTTCCGATCTAAGTAAGGCCGACGCCACCTATCTGGATGCGAACACCATCCTGTTCGCCACCGCCAGGGACGGCGAAACCAGTTCCGGCTATGCCCGCAAGGCGCGGTTGTGGACGCGCGGCACGGCCATCGCCGCCGCGCCGCTGCTCTATGAAGGCAAGGCGGAGGATGTGCTGGTATCGCCCGCCGCCTTCCACACCAAAGCGGGCAACCGCGCCCTGGTGATCCGCGCGGTGAGCTTTTTCGAGGCCGAATATTACGCGGTGGACGGTACCGAGGTCCGCAAGCTGGACCTGCCCTTGTCGGCCGATGTGAAGGGCCTGCTGGACGGCGCGCTGATCGCCACCCTGCGCGAAGCCTATCAGGGCCTGCCCAAGGGCGCGCTGGTGGCCTTCCGCGAAGGGCAGAAGCCGCAACTGATCTTCGCGCCCGATGCCCGCTCCAGCATCGAGAGCGTGGGGGTGGGCCGCGACAAGCTCTATGCCGCCATCACCCGCAACGTGATCGGTGCGGTGCATGTCTTCACCCCCGATGGGGGGCCCGATGGCCGAACATGGACCGGCAAGGTGCTGGCCCTGCCGGGGCAGGGCAGCGTGGATATCGTCTCGGCCAATGATTTCGGGCCGGAAGCGATGTTCAGCTTCCAGAACTATCTGACACCCACCACGCTGTATTTCGATGCGGGCGACGACGCGCCGCAGTCTATCAAGTCTTTGCCGGCGCGTTTCGATTCATCCGGCCTGGTGACCGAGCAGTTCGAAGCGGTCAGCAAGGACGGCACGAAAATCCCCTATTTCGTCACCCGTCCCAAAAGCCTGAACGGCCCGGCCCCCACCATCCTGTATGGCTATGGCGGTTTCGAAGTGTCGCTGACCCCCGGCTACAGCGCCAATTTCGGGCGGCTGTGGCTGTCGCGGGGCGGCATCTATGTGGTGGCCAATATCCGGGGCGGTGGCGAATTCGGTCCCGCCTGGCATGATGCGGCGCTGAAGACCAATCGCCAGCGGGCGTTCGACGATTTCGCGGCGGTGGCCGAAGACCTGCAAAAGCGCGGCCTGACCACGCCCAAACAGCTTGGCATCATGGGCGGCTCCAATGGCGGCCTGCTGGTGTCCACGGTGATGGTGCAGCGGCCGGACCTGCTGGGCGCGGTGGTCTGCCAGGTGCCGCTGATCGACATGATCGCCTATACCCATATCGGCGCGGGCGCGAGCTGGATCGGCGAATATGGCGATCCCGCCATCCCGGCGGAGCGCGATACCATCCTGGGCTATTCGCCCTATCAGAATGTGAAAAAGGATGTGACCTATCCGCCGGTCTTCTTCGTCACCGCCACCAGCGACGACCGCGTCTCGCCGGTCCATGCCCGCAAGATGGCCGCGAAGATGGAAGCTCAAGGCCATGACGTGACCTTTTATGAAAACACCGATGGCGGCCACAGCGCCGCAGCCGACCACAAGCAGTCGGCCGAGATGTGGGGTCTGTCTTTCGTTTATCTGGCGAACCGCCTGAACCTGAAATGATGGCCTGAAATGAACCGGACAAAATGAAACGGCCCGCCGGTGAGGGCGGGCCGTTCCACGACAGAGGAGTCGAAAGACGGTCAGCGGCCTTTGGCGATGCGCGGCTTGGGCGGCGCGGCCGGGGCATCCTTGGGCTTGGAGGCCTTGTAGATCTTGGTCAGGGCTTCGCGGCTTTTGACGGCCGCGGCGGACATGTCGGGAATCTTGGGCATGGGAACTTTCGGATGAGGCTGCTGGGGCCAGTCTAGGCCCTGGGGCGGCGGGGGGCAAATCTTCAGTATACAGCCCGATTTACGGGTCAACCTCTTGAAACAAAAAGGGCATCCGGCGCGAACCGGATGCCCCTTGTGCGATTGTGGCGGGGATCAGCCGATGGCCGCGCCCTGGGCGCCGATCCGCAGCAGATAGACCGACTGGGAGCCGCACATGAACAGCCAGTCCCGCTTGGGACCGGCGAAGCAGACATTGGCGATGGATTCGGGGGTGCGGATGCGGGCCAACAGCTTGCCCGCCGGGCTCCATACCGTGACGCCGGCATAGCCGATGGGCGCGGTCGAGCCCGACCAGACATTGCCATAGGTGTCCACGCGGTGGCCGTCCGGGCCGCATTTGATGCCGTCCACCACGCAATCGGTGAAGGTGCGCAGGTTGGCGATCTTGCCGCCTTGCACATCGGCCACCGAGAGGTTGCGGCCCCAGCAGAGATAGACCTTGGAATAATCGGGCGAGAAGGCGATGCCGTTGGGCACCAGGTCGGGTCCGCCTTCCAGCACCGCATCGATGCGGCCCGACGGATCGACGCGATAGACCGAAGCCGGGCGCACCTGCTTGCGCGAACCCACGAT
>CALDFO010000407.1 GCA_937942205.1 uncultured Alphaproteobacteria bacterium | reverse complement strand
TTCGAGCCGGACCATATGCAATATGAGGCCGAACGCGGCAACGAGCCCTCGCTGGCCGACATGACCCGCGCCGCGATCCGCATGCTGGGCAGCCGTGACAAGGGCTATGTGCTGATGGTGGAAGGCGGACGCATCGACCATGCCCACCATGCGGGCAATGCCCGCCGCTCGCTGGAAGACACCGTGGCGCTGGACAAGGCGATCCGCGCCGCGCTGGACATGGTGGACCTGAAGGACACGCTGGTGCTGGTCACCGCCGACCACAGCCATACCCTGACCATCAACGGCTATCCGGCGCGCGGCAACCCGATCCTGGGTCTGGCGGCGGACGAGAACGGCGTCCCCTTCAAGGCCAAGGACGGCAAACCCTATACCACCCTCAGCTATGCCAATGGCGGCGGCGCGGCGGTGGATGCGCCCCGCGCCGATCCCGCTTTGACCGACACCACGGCGTTGGACTATCGCCAGCAATCACTGGTGCCGCTGGCGTCGGAGACCCATGGCGGCGAGGATGTGGTGGTGCGGGCCTCGGGACCGATGGCGCATCTGTTCAAGGGCACCATCGAACAGCACACCATCTATCATGTCGTGCGCGAGGCGTTGCAGCCCGGCGGCTGACAGCGCCCGCCTAGCCTTGCTGCAAACCGGCCTGGGTGCGGTCGTCCGGCATCTCCTGCCAGCCGCCGCCCAGCGCCTCGAACAGATGGACGATGGCCTGGCGGTTGGCCAGCACGGTCTGGGCCACCTGATCCTCCGCCGAGAACAGCGTTTGCTGCGCCTGCAGGACCGACAGTAGGTCGGCCGCGCCCTGGCGGTATTGCAGTTCCGAGATCTCAAAGGCCTTGCGCGCCGCTTCCACGGTACGGCGCAGATGGCCCTCGGCGCGGCTGGTATTGGCCACCTGGGTCAGCGCGTTCTCCACATCGGCAAAGGCGCGCAGCGCGGTGCGCTGATAGGTGGCGACATATTCTTCCTGCACCGCGCGGGCCAGGTCCTTCTGGCTGGCCAGCCGGCCGCCGTCGAAGAGGGTTTGCAGCAACCCCGCGCCATAGCCGAAACCGAAATTGGAGCCTTGCACCAGCGTGCCCAGCGCGGCGCTGACGAACCCGCCGGAGCCGGTCAGCGTCACCTGCGGCAGGAAGGCGGCGCGGGCGGCGTCCAGATTGGCGTGGGCGGCGGCCAGGTCGGCCTCGGCCTTCGCGATGTCGGGGCGGCGCAGCAGCCGCTCCGACGGCAGGCCCGCCGCAACAACCGGGGCCTGCACGCCGTCGAGATTTTGCGGCGTGATGTCGAAATCCTGCGGCGGGCGGCCCAGCAGCACCGCCAGCGCGTTCAACCCCTGCTTTTCCTGGGTCTGCAAAGCGGCAAGCTGGGCATTCACCGACTCGATCTGCGCCTCTTCGCGCGCCAGGTCGAGATGCGAGGCCGCACCCGCCTTTACCCGCAGATTGATGACGGTCAGGATCGCCTCGATGGCGGCGATATTCTCCCGCGCGATGGCCATGCGGCGGCGCAAGGACAGAATGGACAGGTACTGCCGCGCCACATCGCCGGTGACACTCAGCGCCACCGCCTGACCGCCGAAGCGGGCCGATTTCCACTGTTCGTTGGCGGCGCGCAGGTTGTTGCGGTTCTGACCCCACAGATCGAGCGCATAGCTGGCGCTGACATTCAGGCCCAGCGTGCCGCTGCCGGGAAAGCTGCGGCAGGACTGGCCGCTGCAACCGCCATCATTGCCGTCCGCGCCCAGGCCCAGTTGCGGAAACAGCGCCGAGCGCTGCACTCCCGCCAACGCCTGCGCTTGGTCTACCCGCGCGGCGGCGATGGCGATGTCGCGGTTGCCCGCCTGCGCCGCCGCGATCAGGGTGGAAAGTTCGCTGTCGCCAAAGCCCTGCCACCAGTCCTGCACCGGCCATAACGGTGCGTCGGGCGCGGCGGCGGTGAATTTTTCCGGCAGCATCTGCGGCGGCAAGGCTTGGGGTACCGGGCTGGCGCAACCGGCCAGCAGCAGCGCCAAGGCGGCCAGGAAAACCTTATTCATAACGCAGCGCCTTGATCGGATTGGCCCGCGCCACCTTCAGGGCATGGCCGAAAATGGTGATCCAGGCGATCAGCAGCGCCGCCAGCCCCACGCCCAGGAAATAGAGCGGGTTCATGTCGATGCGATAGGCATAGCCGTTGAGGAAGCCGCGCAGATAATACCAGGCGACCGGCCAGGCGATCAGGTTGGCCACCAGCACGGGGCGCGAGAATTGCCACAGCAGCAGCGCGATCACATCGCGGGTGCGCGCGCCGAATACCTTGCGGATGCCGATTTCCCGGGTGCGGCGGCCCGCCGTGAAGGCGGCCAGCCCGAACAGGCCCAGGCTGGCGACGAAAATAGCCAGCCCGACGAACAGGCCCAGGATTTCGCCCTGGCGCTGGTCGGCGGCATAGAGCTTGGCGAAATCGTCGCTGAGGAATTTGCGATTGTTGAAGGCGATGGGCTGAAACTGTTTCCAGGTCCGGTCGATATACGCCAGTGCCGCCGGAATCTGACTGGGCTGGAGCCGCACCGAAAATGTGCCGTTGACCTTGGGCGCGTAGTAATAGACCAGAGGCGCCATCTCCACCGTCGCCCCGCGAACCAGTGCATTTTCCACCACGCCGATCACGGTTAGATGATCCTTGTTGAACAGCAGGGTTTTGCCCACCGCGCTCTGATCGTCCGGAAAGCCAAGCTGACGGGCCGCCGCGCTGTTCAGGATGATATGGTGATTTTCATTCCTGGCATCCTCGCTCGTCTCTACCGTGTCTTCCGTGCGACCACGTATGAAATTGCGCCCCGCCAGAATCTTCATACCGTACAGGTCGAAGAATTCCGGGCTGACGCTGATGCCGTCTGGGGTGAAGAATTGCGGATTGCCCGGCACTTGCACCGAAACGGCGCTCCTACTGGAATCAAAGGGAGCGGAACTGGAAAAGGCGACAGCCGTGATGCCCGGCCCACGGGCCAGGGTCTGCATGAAGCTTTCCCGGGTTTCCAGTGTCATGCGCCCGGTGCTGACCAACGCGATATTGTCGTGCCGGAAGCCCATATCCATGTTGCGCGCGTAATTGATCTGGGTGAACACCACCAGGGCGGCGATACCCAGCCCGATGGAAACCGCGAACTGCAAAACCACCAGAACGGTGCGCAGCAGGCCCGCGCCCCCCTGGCCGGAATTGTTGGCGCGCAAGGTCGCGCCGGGCCGGAAGCCGGACAGCACCAGCGCCGGATACAGGCCGCTGAAAAGACCCGCCAGCAGCGCCATGCCCACCATGCCCAGCAGAACCGGCCAGTCCTGGACATAGCTGAAAGCCAGGCCGCGCCCCACCATCCTGCTGAACAGCGACAGGAAGACCTCGCCCAATGCCAGGGCCAGTACCAGCGCCAGCAGCGCCATCAGGACGGATTCGCCCAGGAACTGGGCGATCAGCTGGCCGCGCGTCGCCCCCATGCATTTACGCAGGCTGATTTCGCGCGCCCGCAAGGATGCCCGCGCCGTCGCCAGATTCATGAAATTGAAGCAGGCGATCAACAACAGCAGCGCGCCCACCACCATCATGCCGTACAGCGTATCCCAGCTTCCGGCGGGTTTGAGACTATAATTTAAGCGGTCCGTGGTCAGATGGGCATCCACCACCGGGGTCAGAGTAATCTGGGCGATCTTGCTTCCCGGAATTTTCGCATTGATGAACGTCGAGAGATCGACATTGCGGTCCATGATGGGGATTGTCTTGGCCATAACCGCCCTGGGATCGGCGCCCGGCGCCAGTACGACATAACCGAAAGTATTGGAGGCCAGCCAGTTGGCGAGATCCTTGGGGCCTGTCCGGTTCACCAGCGAAGTGTTCGGCACCAGCAGATTAATCGCCAGATGCGTATTCTCCGGCAGATCGCGCAGGACTCCCGTCACTTTGAGCGAGACGATGCTGTCGGCACAGGCTGTGTCGGCGG
>CALDFO010000406.1 GCA_937942205.1 uncultured Alphaproteobacteria bacterium | reverse complement strand
AGGTGCGGGCCGAAACGGCGCTGATCGAACAACAGGGCGCGCTGGCCGACAGCCTGGAACAGGCCAAGCGGCAAAGCAGCTATCTGGCCGATCTCACCCAACAGCTCGACCAGGACAGCGCCAAGGTCGCCAGCGCCAAAACCACCCTGCTGCGCACCATGGGCCACGAACTCAAGACGCCGCTGAACGCCATATTGGGATTTTCCGACCTGATGGGCACCCTGGCCGACGGCCTGACCCCGGAGCAGGTGCGCGAATATGCCGGCCTGATCCATCAGGGCGGCGCCAATCTGCTCAAGATGATCAACCAGATCATGGACCTGACCAAGATCTCGGCGGGACGCTACGACCTGCGCCGGGGCGCGGTGGATGCGGGCAGCGCCCTGTGGCTGACCCGCGACGTCTTCACCGCCAAGGCCCAGGCGCGCGGCGTCACCATCGATGCCGACCAGGCCCCCATCGGCCTGATGGTCGATGCCGATGAAAGCGTCTTCACCGCCATGATGCATTCCCTGGTGGACAATGCGGTGACCTTCACCGCGCCGGGCTGCACCGTGCGGCTGTCCGTCACCGTGCATCCGGCGGGCATCGCCGCCACGGTGGCCGATGACGGCCCCGGTGTTTCGCCCGACGACCTGGCCCGCATCCAGGAGCCGTTCGAGCATGGCGGACGCAACGAAGCGGCCGAACACGCCACCGGCGCGGGCCTGGGCCTGACACTGGTCAAGGCTTTCGCGGAACTCCATGGCGGGCGGCTGGAACTGGACAGCGGCCCCGGGGCGGGTTTCCGCGCCCGCGTGATCCTGCCGCCCGCGCCCCCGGCCTGCTGAATTCCACCACGCCCGGACCACGATTTCGCCGCATCCTTTAAGGCTTGCCGCGCCTCCGCCAGGATGACAGCGGCGGACGGCTTAATGCCCGGGCGGCATTTTCTTCAAATTTTAAGCGTATCCGATTTAATCGCGATTCAAGCTTGAATCGAAGCGAACGCATGTCGTCAGTCCCGCGTTGAGGCTGGGATGCGGAACCGCCAACTAGTTTCAAATTTAAAGAAAGGACTAAGCGCCCGGGAAGGGACGGCGGCCGATGCTGCTCGCGTTGTAACACCCAGGACGAAATCATGATTATCCGGGCTGTCTTCTGGATCGGGCTTGTGTCGCTGTTGGCGCCGCATGAGCC
>CALDFO010000405.1 GCA_937942205.1 uncultured Alphaproteobacteria bacterium | reverse complement strand
GGCGCTCTGGCGCTCATTGCCATATTCGAACCAGAAGGCCACGGCGATGTTGGACAGGGCCACGGCGATGGCGGTCACCACCACCGGCTGCACGGCCAGCGTGCGCGGCCAGAATTTGAATTCCACGATCAGGCCCCCTTTCCCGGCCTCAGGCCATTTCCGGGTCCATCGCGAAGATGTAGCCGCCGCCCCAGACGGTCTTGATATAGCGCGGATTCTTGGGGTCCGGCTCGATCTTCTTGCGCAGCCGGCTGACATGGTTGTCGATCGAGCGGTCGAACAGGTCGGCGTCGCGCCCCTTGGTCAGGTCCAGCAGCTGGTTGCGCGTCAGGGCGATCTTGGGCCGTTCCAGCAGCGCGGTCAGCAGGCGGAATTCGCCGCTGGACAGCGGCATGGCCACGCCATCGGGCCCGATCAGTTCGCGCTGGCCGGTATCCAGCATCCATTCCCCGAACTTCACCCGCTCGGCCCCCGGCGGCTTCTGGCGCGGCGGCAGCGCCTGGGTCCGGCGCAGCACGGCGGCGACGCGGGCGATCAGCTCGCGGGGGGAAAAGGGCTTGGCGATATAATCGTCGGCGCCCATCTCCAGCCCGATGATGCGGTCCACTTCCTCGCCCCGCGCGGTCAGCAGGATCACCGGAATCTGGCTGGTTTCACGGATCGAGCGGCAGAGCGACAGGCCGTCCTCGCCCGGCATCATGATGTCCAGCACCACCAGGTCGATGGCGGCGCCCTTCATCACCTTGCGGGCGCTGGCGGCGTCCTGGGCGGTGGTGGCGCGGTAGCTGTGCTCGCGCAGATAGCGGGCCAGCGGTTCGCGGATGTCGCGCGCATCCTCCACCAGCAGAATGTGCGGTTTTGCCTCGTCCCGGATCATAAGGGCCAATTTTGGTGCCACGCTGCCGCTCCACGCAAACAGGGATTTGTCGCAAACCCTGTCGTTTGCGGGAGTTTTGTCCATTTGCGCCAAAATAGAAATGGCGTTTTGTCAGTCTTAAAGCACGACCCAGAGCAGCGGCAGCAGAATGAGGCCGACGCCCGCCACGCCCCACAGCCAGAGGCGGGGCGTGGGCGGCGTGGTTTGGACGCGGCTTGCGGAATTGGGCTTGGGTGACGGACGCATCCTGACTTCCTAAGGCCCTGGCCGGACTTTGGAAATGGCAAATTATCAGTTGCGCCACCCTCTTTCCGGAACAGTTCCATTGGGTCAGAATTGTGGCCAACTCTACGGAAAAAGTAGAGATCGGAGGAGAGATGGATAACGCCGCGGAGACGGCCTGCACCATCACGGGTCGGGTCAAATGGTTCGATCTGCACAAGGGGTATGGCTTTATCACTCCGGCGGACGGTGAGGCGGATGTCCTGCTGCACCAGACCTGCGTGCGCCAGTCCGGTTTCAAGCAGGCGTGCGAAGGGGCGCGGATCGTCTGCGAGGTGGTGCGGGGGCCGCGCGGTCTTCAGGCCAGCCGCATTCTCAGCCTGGACAATTCCACCGCCCAGGTGATGACCGTGGACATGGACGACCGCCTGCCGCGCTATGCGGTGGAGCCGCGCGGTCCGGCCTTCGAGGGCACGGTGAAATGGTTCAACCGCTCCAAGGGCTATGGCTTTGTCAGCCGGGGCAGCGGCACCGCCGACATATTCGTCCATATGGAAACCCTGCGGCGCTGCCAGGTGCGCGAGTTGCAGGAAGGCCAGCGCGTGCGGGTGCGGGTGGGCGACGGTCCCAAGGGCGAACTGGTCGCCGAAATCACACTGCTGTAGGGCGCGATTGTTTTTCGCGGGCGGGCTGGCATAGTCCGCCGCCATGCGCGCCTGTCTGTCCTTCGCCCTTTCGCTGCTGGCCGTGGCGGCGCCGTCCGTCGCCGCCGCCCAATGCCCCGCGCCCCAGCGCCTGTCCTTCCAGGTGGAGCGCGAGGTGCGCCGTGAGGCGCCCGGCTTCACCCAGGGGCTGGAATATCATGACGGCGCGCTGTTCGA
>CALDFO010000404.1 GCA_937942205.1 uncultured Alphaproteobacteria bacterium | reverse complement strand
TCGTCCGGGGCGAAAACGGCAAGCCCAGCCTGCAAGCCCATGCCGTCCTGGGGCGCAGCGATGGCAGCACCTTCGGCGGCCATCTACTGGAGGGCCTCGTCCGCCCCACGCTGGAAATCACCCTGACCCAGAGTCCCGCCCATCTGGTGCGACGCCAGAATCCCGTGATGGGCATCGCGCTGATCGAGCCGGCCTGAGGCGGGCATGGCGGCGCGGACCGGAAAGGATGCCTGGCGCAAAGCCGCAAAGCGCAAACCGCCGCTGGCTGACTACCAATCCATGCGCGACTTCTCCGTCACCGCCGAGCCCAGTGGCCGGGAAAAGGCCGCGCCATCGCAACATCTGCGCTTCGTGGTCCAGAAACATGCGGCGACGCGGCTGCATTATGATTTCCGGTTGGAGCTGGATGGCACGTTCCGTTCCTGGGCGGTGACGCGCGGTCCCTCGCGCGATCCCGCCGAGAAGCGCCTGGCGGTGGAGGTAGAGGATCACCCGCTGGAGTATGGCGACTTCGAGGGCACGATCCCCAAAGGCCAATATGGCGGCGGCACGGTGATGCTGTGGGATCGCGGCACCTGGCAGCCTGAAGGTGATGCCGAAGCGATGCTGGAAAAGGGCGATCTGAAATTCACCCTGGACGGCCAGAAGCTGAAGGGAAGCTGGGTGCTGGTGCGCATGCGCGGCGACAAATACGCGCGGGGCGGCAAGCGCGAACGCCATAACTGGCTGCTGATCAAGCACCAGGACAAATTCGCCCGGCAAGGCGATGGCGAAGCGGTGTTGAAGAAAGACCGCTCGGTGGCCTCGGGCCGCGCCATGGCGGCGATCGCGGAAGGAAAAGGCGCGAAACCCAAGCCCTTCATGAAGGCCAGAACCGTCAAGGCGGATGCGGTCTGGCAATCCCGGCCGCGCGGGAGCATACAAAAGCCCATGCCGAAGCCGAAAAAGGCCGCCGCATTGCCGCGCTTCATCGCGCCACAGCTCTGCCGCCTGGTCGAGCAGCCGCCGGGCGGCGCGGACTGGGTGCATGAGGTCAAGTTCGACGGCTATCGCATGCAGTTGCGCGTCAAGGACGGCAAGGCGGCCTTGCGCACCCGCAAGGGGTTGGACTGGACGGCGAAATTCCCCACCATCGTCAAGGCGGCGGCGAAACTGCCCGACTGCCTGATCGATGGCGAGATCTGCGCCCTGGACCGCAATGGCGCACCCGATTTCGCCGCGCTGCAGGCCGCGCTGTCGGATGGCGGGACCGATGCGCTGATCTTCTTCGCCTTCGATCTTCTGTTCGCGCAAGGCGAAGACCTGCGCGCCCTGCCCTTGACCGAACGCAAATCCCGCCTGGACGCATTGCTGGCTGGGCAACATGCCAGCCTGCGCTATGTCGCGCATTTCGCCAGCGGCGGCGAGGCGGGTCTGC
>CALDFO010000403.1 GCA_937942205.1 uncultured Alphaproteobacteria bacterium | reverse complement strand
GCTGGCGCGCTGGCTGGGCGCCACCGGCCTGCTGGACGCCTCGCCCGGCATCGGCCGCATGGTGGAGAGGGCCGAGCATGGCGGCTGGCGCGCGGTGGCGATTCTGCGCCTGACGCCGGTGCCGCACAGTGTCGCCAACACGGTGCTGGCGATGACCAACCTGAAATGGCGCGATTACCTCTTGGGATCCTTCGCGGGCATGGTGCCCATGACCCTGGCGCAGGTGGATATCGGCGCGTCGGGCAGCGCCATCCTGGACGGCGGCCAATGGCTGCTGGCCTGCCTGATGCTGGCGGTGGGTCTGGCGGCCACCTTCCTGCTCAAGCGGTTTTCGCAGGGTTCGCAACCGCCGGACGGCACGTTAGACTGACGCCATGTCCGTTTGGGGTAAAGTTGGCGGTGCGGCGGCCGGTCTGGCCATCGGCGGGCCGGTTGGCGCGCTGGTGGGCGCGGTGGCCGGTCATTTCCTGATCGACCGCGAGGCCGACCCCGGCGTGGTCTTCACCATCGCGATAGTGGCGCTGGCAGGCAAGATGTCGCGCGCCGACGGGGTGCCCAGCGACCGCGACTTCGACATTTTCCGCACCCAGTTCGGCGTGCCGCCGGACGAGGCGGCCAATGTGCGCCGCGTCTTCAGCCTGGCGCGGCAGGATGTGGCGGGCTTCGAGCATTATGCCGGGCAGATCGCGCGGCTGTTCGTGGGCAATCCGGCGGTGCTGGAGGATATTCTCGACGGGCTGTTCGAGATCGCCAAGGCCGATGGCGTGCTGCATCCCTGTGAGGCGCGCTTCCTGGAGAAGGTGGCCGAAATCTTCGGCTTCGCGCCCAACGAATATCGCCGCATCCGCGCCAGCCATTTCGCGCCGGAACTGACCGACCCCTATGTCGCGCTGGGCCTGTCCTATGGCGCCGATGAGCATGAGATCAAGCAGACCTATCGCCGCCTGGTGCGCGAGAACCATCCCGACAGCCTGATGGCGCGCGGCGTGCCGCCGGAATTTCTCAAACTGGCCACCGACAAGCTGGCCGCGATCAACAGCGCCTATGAAAAAATCCAGCAAGAACGTGGACTTACGTGAGTTGGATGATTTTTTGATGAATCATCTTGATATTTGATGATTTTATGATGATTTTTGGGGTGCAGCCAATCCGGCTGTCCAACAAAGGATCATGCATGAACAAATTCGAGATCGGCGTCGGCCAGGCCTTTCCGCTGGAGGAGGGCCGCAAGGGCCGCCGCCACCATCGCCATGGACATCATCACCCTCATCGTGGCCGCCACGGCGGGCATCGCAAGCTTCTCGCCCTGTTGCTGATGGCGATGGGGCACTGCCGCGGCAACCAGGCTGCAGGCAGGCCCGAAAGGAACGCACGATGAGGGAGCGCGGCCTGCATGGCCATCGTCACCGCCGCCGGATGCATGGTGAAACCGAAGGCGATGCCGGTGAGCGCGCCACCACGCGGGTGCAACTGGAAATGCCGCCCCAGGCGATGGAGCGGTTGCAGACGCTGAAGGACCGGACCGAGGCGGCTTCCTATGCCGAGGTCATCCGCAATGCGCTGCGGCTTTACGAGGCGCTGGTGGAGGAACATGCCAAGGGCGCGGAATTCTCGCTGAAACGTCCCGACGGCGAGATTCTGCAATATCGGATTTTCGTCTGATGCGGCGGGTCGAGATGCCGTCGCCCAACCAGGACTCCAGAAATCCGGAGGGGCGCGGCGGCGCGGGCGTGGACATGCTGGTGTTGCACTATACCGGGATGCCCACGGCGCGGGCCGCCCTGGAGCGGTTGTGCGATCCGGCGGCCAAGGTCTCGGCCCATTACACCCTGGACGAGGACGGCACGGTGTATGTCCATGTGCCCGAAGCGCGCCGCGCCTGGCATGCGGGCGTCTCCTATTGGGCGGGCGCCACCGACATCAATGCCCGCTCCATCGGCATCGAGATCGTCAACCCCGGCCATGCCTTCGGCTATCGGGCATTTCCGCTGGAACAGGTCGCGGCGCTGATCACGCTATGTCACGGCATCCTGCTGCGCCATCCCATCCCCTCGGCGCGGGTGCTGGGCCACAGCGATGTCGCGCCCGCCCGCAAGGAGGATCCGGGTGAGTTGTTCCCCTGGGAACGGCTGGCCAAAGCGGGTATCGGCCTGTGGCCCGAGGCTATCGCCAGCGATATGGAAAACGATCTGGGGCCGGACGCCCTGGCGCGTTATGGCTATGACCCGCAGGCGCCACGGGACAAGGCGATCACCGCCTTTCAGCGTCATTTCCGCCCCGGCGGCCTGACCGGCGTGTGGGATGGCGAATGCGCGGGCCTGCTGGCGTCCCTTCTCCAAAAAGCGGGCTGTTAAGCAAGCCAAGTTGGCTCCCGGTCCGTGCCGCGCTTGCGCGCGGTTGGCCCGCACGCGCTTCGCTTGCGCTCGCTGGCGGGCCATGACAAGTTTTAAGGCGTCAGATGGCCGGGTGACCGCGGGCGCGCAAGCGTTCGAGGAAAGTCCGGGCTCCACGGAAAAACGGTGCCGGATAACGTCCGGCGGGGGCGACCCCAGGGATAGCGCCACAGAAATCAAACCGCCTAAGTCTTTCGGGACCGGCAAGGTTGAAATGGTGCGGTAAGAGCGCACCGCGCGACTGGCAACAGGAGCGGCACGGCAAGCCCCACCGGGAGCAAGACCAAATAGGGACGGTATGTTGGCTTTTCCGGTCAACCGTCCGGGTCGGTCGCGCGAGGCGTTCAGCGATGAACGTCCCAGAGGAATGGTCACCCCTTCAGCAATGAAGGACAGAACCCGGCTTATAGGCCATCTGATGCTTTTTTCTGCCCCCCCATCCGTCACAGCTCAGGTCTGCTCCGCAGACACTTCGCTGCGACACCTTCCCCCGCTCGTCGCTCCGCTCGCGGGGGAAGGAAGCTGTCGGCGGTTGATGGTCGCGGCGCGGAATGCGCCGCTCGAGTCTGAACTTTTTTGACCCCACCGGCCTTCGCAACTTTGCCGTGGTGCTCGGCGTTCGGCTGGCTTGGCCGCCAGCCTCACCCTGCGCGCCACG
>CALDFO010000402.1 GCA_937942205.1 uncultured Alphaproteobacteria bacterium | reverse complement strand
GGGTGCCCGCCACCGCCGACAGCGACCAGGGCATACACCAGCCGTTGCAGTGGAACATGGGCAGCGTCCACAGCAGCACCGGATGGTTGACCATGGTGCCCGCCAGCGCGTTGCCATAACCCATCAGCGCCGCGCCGCGATGGTGATAGACCACGCCCTTGGGATTGCCGGTGGTGCCGGAGGTGTAATTCAGCGCCAGGGCATCCCATTCGTCGGCGGGCATTTTCCAGGCGAAATCCGGATCGCCCGATTTGAGGAATTTCTCATAGTCTAGGTCGCCCAGCCGCCGGCCGTTCTGGGGGAATTCCTTGTCGTCGTAATCGATCACCAGCGGCTTCTTCTTCAGCTGCGCCAGCGCCGCCGCGACGGTTTCGGAAAATTCGCGGTCGGTGATCAGCACCTTGGCCCCGCCATGGTCCAGCATGAAGGCGATGGTCGCGGCGTCCAGCCGGGTGTTGAGGGCGTTGATCACCGCTCCCAGCATGGGAATGCCGTAATGGGCTTCCAGCATGGGCGGGGTGTTGGCCAGCATCACCGCCACCGTGTCGCCCTTGCGCACCCCCGCCTGCGCCAGCGCCGAGGCCAGGCGGCGGCTGCGGGCATAGAAGTCGCGATAGCTGGTGCGCGCCTTGCCATGGATGATGGCGGTGTGGCCGGGGAAAACGGACGCGGCCCGTTCCAGGAAGGCCAGCGGGGTCAGCGGCTGATAGTTGGCGCGATTGCGGTCCAGCCCGGTTTCATAGGGCTTGCCGCCGGATTTGCCGGGAGATTTTCCGGGCCGCGCCGCGCGGCGGACGGGGGCTTTTCCGGCGGCCGGTTTCGGCGCCGGTTTCGCCGCCGGTTTTTTCAGGGGCTGTTTGCGGGCCGCCATCGCCGTTGCACTCCCAAGGATACGCGAAGCTAAAGAAAGCCGTAATCGGCCGCAATATTGGATCGCGCGCAAACTCTGCTAAGAAGCGCCAGCCTTATGACACGCGCCAGTCCAGGAGCGACGCCCCCCATGTCCATCACCGACCAGCCCGAACCGAAGCCGGGCCTGATCCGCAAGCTGTATGACTGGATGATGCGCAACGCCAAGGGCCGCAACGCCTGGGGCGCGCTGGCGGGCTTCACCTTCGCGGAGGCGTCGTTCTTCCCCATTCCCACCGACATCATGCTGATCCCGATGGTGATGGCCGACCGCCAGCGGGCCTGGGCACTGGGCGCCTGGTGCACCCTGTGGTCGGTGCTGGGCGGCATCTTCGGCTATGCGATCGGTTATTTCCTGTTCGAATCGCTGGGCCAGTGGCTGATCAATATTTACGGCATGGCCCACAGCATGGAGAGCTTCCATGACTGGTACGAAAAGTACGGCGCCTGGGTGATCCTGATAAAGGGCGCCTCGCCCATTCCCTACAAGCTGGTGACCATCGCTTCGGGTTTTGCCCAGTACAGCTTTGGGATGTTCGTGCTCTTGTCCATTCTCACCCGCGGCGGACGCTTCATGCTGGTGGCGGGGTTGTTGAGATGGAAGGGCGAGCAGGCGCGCCAGTTCATCGAAAAGCGGCTGGAGCTGTCGCTTTTCATCTTCCTGATCGTGGTCGTGGCGGGCGTGGTCGCCGTCAAATACCTGTTCTGACGGAATCTGACGGCGGTTTGGCGGCGGTTTGGCGGTTCAGTCCTGTTCCAACTCGCTGGACAGCTTGTAATCGTCCGGCGCGGGCGCGGCGTCGGTCCAGGAATTGTCCTGGGACGCGTCCGCCGGGGCCGTGGTTTCCGAAATCGGCTTGAGGGTCGCGCCCTTCTTGGCGGTACGCTTCTGGGCGCGCTCGAACTTGGCGGAAGCGCGGCTGACCGCCAGGTCCAGTTCGAGCTGCGAGGTCAGGCCCAGCGTCACCGGGTCCACCGCCTTGATGTTGGCCGCGTTCCAGTGCGACCGCTCGCGGATCTTGGCGATGGTGGCCTTGGTGGTGCCGATCAGCTTGATGATGTCGCTGTCGGTGAATTCCGGGTGGTTCTTGATCAGCCAGTAGACCGCGTCGGGCTTGTCCTGGCGCTTGGAGACGGGGGTATAGCGCGGGGCGCGCTTCTGGCGCACCGCCGGCATCTTGTGCTTGGGCGCGGCCATCTTGAGGCGCTTCTTGGGGTCTTTCTCGGCCTCGGCGATCTGCTCGCGGGTCAGCTGGCCGCTGGTCACCGGGTCCATGCCCTTGATGCCCTTGGCGACGTCCTCGTCGGCGATGCCCTTCACTTCCAGGGGATGCAGGCCGCAAAAATCGGCGATCTGCTCGAAGGACAGCGCGGTATTGTCCACCAGCCAGACGGCGGTGGCCTTGGGCATCAGCGGCTTCTGTTCGACGGCCATGATATTTCTCTCCCGTTGAGCGGAAGGCCATTTCCGGGCGCCCCGCCCCTCGTCAGGCTAATCCTTTCGAGGAATTGTGGTTTTCTATCCGTCCGGGGCTGCCAAGGAAAGCAGAATTTTGCCGACATGGCCGCCCCGCGTCAGCGCCGCATGGGCCGCGCCCGCCTCGGCCAGGGGAAAAACCCGGTCAATCACCGGCTTTATCCGTGCTTCGGCCCGTTCCCCGGAACCCAGCAGGGGCCAGACCTGGTGGCGCAGCGCGTCCCGGATGGCGCGTTTTTCCGCCGGGCTGCGTCCCCGCAGGGTGGTGGCCGCCAGGGTCAGCCGCTTGAGCAGCACCGGGCCGAAATCCACCTCGGTCCGGAAGCCGTCCTGATAGGCGATATTGACGATCCGCCCGCAGGGGGCGGCCGCCCGGATGTTGCGCTGGACATAGCCGCCGCCGACCATGTCCAGGATCACATCCACGCCCCGGCCGCCGGTTTCGTCCTTCACCGCCGCCACGAAATCCTCGGTCCGGTGGTTGATGGCGCGCGCCGCCCCCAGGGCGCGGGCGGCGGCGCATTTGTCGTCGCTGCCCACGGTGGTGAAGACGCGGATCCCCCTGGCGGCGAAAATCTGGATCGCCAGGCTGCCGATGCCGCTGGTGCCGCCATGTACCAGCAGGGTTTCGCCCGCCGCCAGCCGGCCGGTATCCATGATGTTGGTCCAGGCGGTGAAGGCGGCCTCCGGCAGGCCGGCCGCGTCCACCAGCGGCATGTCCTCGGGCACCGGCAGCACGCTGCCCGCATCGGCCACCGCCCGTTCCGCATAGCCGCCGCCGGGCAACAGGGCGCAGACGCGCGCGCCCACCGCCCATTCGGTCACGCCCGCGCCCAGCGCCGCCACCACCCCCGACACTTCCAGGCCCAGGATATCGCTGGCGCCCGGTGGCGGCGGATACAGGCCGCGCGCCTGCAACAGGTCGGCCCTGTTCAGGCCCGCGCCTGCTACCCGGATCAGGATTTCGCCGGCGCCGGGTACAGGGTCGGGCGTCTCTCTCAGCCGCAGGCGATAGCCGGGGCCCTGCTGTTCGATGGCGATGGCTTTCATGGTTGCCTTATGGACGATGACGGGCTCAGACTAGACCGGAACGGACACAAGATCAGCCCGATGGATGCCACCGATGGACGCTGACGAACCGCGCAAGA
>CALDFO010000401.1 GCA_937942205.1 uncultured Alphaproteobacteria bacterium | reverse complement strand
CTGATAGGCATCCTCCAGCTCGCGCTTCAGCCGCCCGAACTGCTCCTCGCTGAGGCCCGATCCCTCCACGCCCCTATATATAAGTGCGCCGCTGGGCCGGGCCGCATTGTCCAGCAACGCCTTGGTCCAGGCCGCCCCGGCATTGTGGACCTCGATCGCCGCCCCCGCCACTTCCAGCGGCGACAGGCCGTAATAGTCGTCCAGCGGATGAAACAGGGCGGTGTGCAGCACCGGCAGGAAGCCCGAGGCGTCGCGCCCGATGCGCGTGGCCTGCCCGTCCACCACATAATCATAAGCCACCGGCCAGCCGCGCGGCCCCGCCACCACCTGGACCCGGTCGGGCCGCAGCACATGCAGCTCGCGCGGCGCCCCGTCCAGGGTCACGCATTCCAGATAGGCGTTGCCCGCCGTCTGGAGGAAGGCGTGCCAGCGCTCGAACAGGCCCGCGCCGTCCTCCATCCCGTTGGGCCGCGCCAGCAACGTCAGCAGCGGATGGCTGTCCAGTTCCCGGTCGCCGTCATAGAGCAACCAGGGCACGCTGGCCGCCGCGCCCGCGATCTTGCGGACACAGGCATAGGCGATGGTGTTGGTCATCACTCCCATGCGGGCCAGGCTGGCGGTGTCGCGCCCACTCCAGCGGGTGCGGCCCTGCAGCGACAAGGCGATCAGCGGCACGCCGCCCTTTGTCTCGGGTGGCGCTTTGCGGAAAAAATCGAACATGGTGATCCTACAGCTTGCGAATGCGCGGGGCGGCCCGCCGGGTTCCGAACAGATCGGCCAGCGCCCAGACCAGCGCGTCCATGCGGTCGGGACTTTTGCCGCCCCCACGCCCTTTGGAAGCGCCGTCGTAATGACACATCTGGTCCTCCAGTTCGGCAAAGCGCCCGGCATGATGGATGCGGCCCGCCTCGTACAGCGCCGCAAAGGGCGCGGCGCGGGCCAGCTTGCCGCGCGAGGCATGCACCAGCGTGACCGGCGCATCCGAATCCGCCTGGCGCAACACGCTGCGCACCATCTCGCCGCCCTGGTTGGCCTCGGCGATGATCGCGTCGGCCTCGAAATCGGCGAAGGCCGTGACCGCCCGCGCCGCCCAGCCCGCGGGCGTCAGGCCGCCCGCCGACAAGTCGGCCAGCACATAGCCCCGGTCCGCATGGCGTCCGGCCACCACGATGCCGCATTCGTCACCGGCGATCCCGGCGGGCGGGTCCACCGCAACA
>CALDFO010000400.1 GCA_937942205.1 uncultured Alphaproteobacteria bacterium | reverse complement strand
TGTTCAATCTGCTGCTGGTCTGGCTGCTGCTGGTGCGCGACAAGCCGGTGCTGAAATCGCGCGGCGCGATTCCGCGCATCGCCGCCTTTGCCGGAACCTTTCTGGGCGTCGGCATCATCCAGCTTCCGGTGGCGCCGCTGTCCCTGCCGCTGCAGGTGACCGCCGCCCTGCTGGTGGGGACCGGCAGCGTGCTGGCCGCCATCGTGCTGTCGCGCCTGGGCAAGTCCTTTTCGATCATGCCCGAGGCGCGGCGGCTGGTGACCGACGGGCCCTATGCGCTGGTGCGCCATCCCCTCTATGCGGTGGAGCTGCTGATCATTGCCGGCACCGCCCTGCAATTCGCCCAGCCGCTGGCGGGCATCCTGGGCGTGACCGTGCTGCTGCTGCTGGTGATCCGCACCGTGTTCGAGGAACGGGTGCTGGCCGAAGCCCATCCCGAATATGAGGCGTATCGCGCGAAGACAGCGCGCTTCATCCCGGGAGTCATCTGACTCAGGCCGTCATGATCCGGCCATGACGGCCTTTTCAATTTGTCATGCCCGCGAAAGCGGGCATCCAACGTCAGAAACAGTCGGAACAAAGTTGGATTCCCGCTTGCGCGGGAATGACAATGGATTGGGATGGGTATGACAAACCGCATCGCTGTGCCTGCTGAATGGCACGCACGCGTGATGACGATTGTTGGCGATGCCTATTTAAACTCGACCTTGAGGATTTCATACGACCGCGCCCCGCCGGGGGCGGCGACCTCCACCGTGTCGCCCTTGGTCTTTCCGATCAGGGCGCGGGCGATGGGAGACGACAGGGAAATGCGGCCGCTCTTGGCGTCGGATTCCACATCGCCCACGATCTGATACTTGCGCTCCTCGTCGGTGTCCTCGTCCACCAGGGTGACGGTGGCGCCGAACTTGACGCTGCTGCCCGACAGCTTGGAGATGTCGATGACGTCGGCGCGGCCGATCTGGTCTTCCAGTTCCATCACCCGGCCCTCGATGAAGCTCTGGCGCTCCTTGGCGGCGTGATATTCGGCATTCTCCGACAGGTCGCCATGCGCCCGCGCCTCGGCGATCGCCTTGATGACCTCGTGGCGGTCCACATTCTTCAGGCGGTTCAGTTCGTCCTCCAGGCCCTTGAAGCCCGCGGCGGTCATCGGGATCTTTTCCATGTCTCTCTCGTGCTGCCTTTGCGGCAAAAAAGCCCTCCCTCCGGCCGCAGGGCCGGATTGGGGAAGGCCTGATTACGCTAAATCCTTGTCTTGCCGGTGTTATTTCCGAAGCAGCCCGGCGATGTCCTATAAAGAGTAGGACTGCAGGGGGGCGACTTCAAGAGACCCCTCCCGCAGCGCCTGGATGGCCTGGATGGCCGCCGCCGCGCCCGCCATGGTGGTGTAATAGGGCACCTTGAGGGTCAGCGCCGCCCGGCGGATCGAGGAGGAGTCGGCCAGCGCCTGTGCCCCGTCGGTGGTGTTGAAGACCAGCTGGATTTCGCCGTTCTTCAGCGCATCCACCACATGCGGACGCCCTTCCAGCACCTTGTTGATCACCGTCACCGGCAGGCCCTTGGCCTCCAGCGTGCGGGCGGTGCCGCGGGTGGCGATCAGGTCGAAGCCCATCGCCAGCAATTCGCGGGCCGGGGCCTCGATCAGATCCTTGTCGCCTTCCTTGACCGAGATGAAGACGGTGCCGCCGGTGGGCAACTTGACGCCCGCGCCGATCTGGCTCTTGGCGAAGGCGCGGCCGAAATTCTCGTCCAGTCCCATCACCTCGCCAGTGGAGCGCATCTCCGGCCCCAGGATGGTGTCCACGCCGGGGAAGCGGGCGAAGGGCAGCACCGCCTCCTTGACGCTGATGTGTTTCGGCGCGGGCTTCCCGAGGTTCATGGATTTCAGCGTCTCGCCCGCCATCACGCGGCTGGCGATGGCCGCCACCGGCAGACCGATGGCCTTGGCCACGAACGGCACGGTGCGGCTGGCGCGCGGATTGACTTCCAGCACATAGATCTCGCCGCCCTGGATGGCGTATTGCACGTTCATCAGGCCCTGGACCTTCAGGGCGCGCGCCATGGCGACGGTCTGACGCTCGATTTCGGCGATGATGGCGGGCGCCAGCGAGCGCGGCGGCAGCGAACAGGCGCTGTCGCCGGAATGCACGCCCGCTTCCTCGATATGCTCCATGATGCCGGCGATGAAGACCTCGCCGTCGCGGTCGCAAATGGCGTCCACATCCACCTCGGTGGCGCGGTTGAGGAAGCCGTCGATCAGCACCGGATTGTCGCCGGAGATGCGGAACAACTCGCCCGACTCGACCTGCTTGCGGGCTTCGCCTTCATCGGCCACCACCACCATGCCGCGCCCGCCCAGCACATAGGAGGGGCGCAGGATCACCGGATAGCCGATCTGGTTGGCGATGCGGACGGTTTCCTCCGCCGTCATGGCGGTGCCGTTGCGCGGCTGCTTGAGGCCCAGTTCGTCCAGCAGCGCCTGGAAGCGCTTGCGGTCCTCGGCCAGGTCGATGGCGTCGGCGGAGGTGCCCAGGATGGGAACGCCCGCATCGCGCAGGCCGTTGGCCAGCTTCAGCGGGGTCTGGCCGCCGAACTGCACGATCACGCCCGCCAGGGTGCCCTTTTCCTGCTCCTTGGCGATGATCTCCAGAACGTCTTCCAGGGTCAGCGGTTCGAAATAGAGCCGGTCGGAGGTGTCATAATCGGTGGAGACGGTCTCGGGATTGCAGTTGACCATGATGGTCTCATACCCCGCATCCGACAGGCTGAAGGCGGCATGGCAGCAGCAATAGTCGAACTCGATGCCCTGGCCGATGCGGTTGGGACCGCCGC
>CALDFO010000399.1 GCA_937942205.1 uncultured Alphaproteobacteria bacterium | reverse complement strand
GGCCATATGCCGGGCGCGGTCAATCTGCCGTGGCGCAGCGTGGTGACCGCCGACGGCACGCTGAAATCGCCCGCGGACCTGCGGGCCGTCTTTGCCGCGCTCGACCTGGACGCCCCCATCGTCACCACCTGCGGCTCCGGCATTTCCGCCGCCATCCTGATGCTGGGTCTGCACGAGATCGGGGCGCGGCATGTCGCGCTGTATGACGGTTCCTGGACGGAAGGGGGCGCCCGCCCCGAAGCGCCGGTCGTGCAGGGCAGCTAGATGGCCAAGGCCCCGCGGCGCATTCCCATGACGGTGACCTTCCTGGAGATGACCGCCAGGCCCGCCGCCCTGCCCCCGCCCGCGCCGCGCGGCAAGGTCGCGCTGCTCAAGGCCGAAAAGCCCGCGCCGCATTTCTATCGCTATCTCTATGACACCATCGGCGCGGAGTATTTCTGGGTGGACCGCAAGAAGCTGACGCCGGAGGCGCTGGCCGAGGTGATCCAGGACCCGCTGAACCAGCTGTTCGTGCTCTATGCCGAGGGCGTGCCCGCCGGGATGGCGGAACTGGACCTGCGCAAGCCCGAAGTGGCCAACATCGCCTATTTCGGGCTGATGCCCGAGGCCATCGGCCGGCACATGGGCTATTTCTTCCTCTATCACACCTGCATGAACGCCTGGGCGCTGCCCATCCGGCGGCTGACCATCAACACCTGCACCCTGGACCATCCCCGCGCCCTGCCGCTCTATCAGCGGCTGGGCTTTACGGCCTACAGCCGGGAAGAGCGGTTTATCGAATTGCCGTAAGACCAGAAGGCAGGCAAAGTCGCGCGCATGATTGCGACTCCTCCCACCGGACGCGAACTCACCTTGCGGGGCCTGGCGCTGGGCGCCGCCCTCACCTTTCTGTTCACCGCCGCGAATGTCTATCTAGGACTCAAGGTCGGGCTGACCTTCGCCACCTCGATCCCGGCGGCGGTGATCTCGATGGCGGTGCTGCGCTCCTTGGGCGGGGCGAGCATCCAGGAGAACAACATCGTCCAGACCATCGCCTCCTCGGCGGGCGCGCTTTCGGCCATCGTCTTCGTCCTGCCGGGGCTGGTCATGGTCGGCTGGTGGAGC
>CALDFO010000398.1 GCA_937942205.1 uncultured Alphaproteobacteria bacterium | reverse complement strand
ATACGAGATAAGCTAGTGACTGGAGTTCAGACGTGTGCTCTTCCGATCTCTTTGTCCTGGAAGGAAATGGCCATGGGGAACTCCGTTTTCTGTGCCGCTACGATGGGGTGGGAATGCTTTTGGGGTCAAGGCGGCGGCCGAACCGGGCGCGCAGTTTCGCCGCCGCGGGGATTTCGACATGGCGCGCCAGCAGCGCCCCCCAGGCCAGACAGGCGATCAGCAGCCCTATCGGCTCCAGCCACCAGGCGATATCGGCCCAGCGCCAGCCCAGCACCAGCGCATCGGGGGCGGGAAAGACGCGCTGCTTGAGAAAGCGCAAGCTCAGCAGCCAGGCGGTCTGGCCGAGATAGATGGCATAGGACCATTCGCCCACCGTCTGGAAGACGCGGGTCTTCAGCGCCTCGGCCAGGAAGCCCTTGTCGAAGGCCAGCGCGAAGACCAGCCCCATGATGGGCAGCACGGTATAGATGTCGTTGAAGGTGTGCGACCAGCCGGTGCGGGTGACGCTGTAAACCAGCAGAAGCAGCAACAGGGCCTGGATCACCGAATGGGTCCAGGCGGGAATGCGCTGGTGCCGGACCCCGCGGAAGATCACCGCCAGTCCCATGCCCACGGTGAAATCGCCCAATCCCCGCAGCACGCCGTTATGGAAGGTGATGTCCAGGCCGTGGCGCGAGCCCATCAGCAGCAGCACCAGACCGCCCAGCCCCGCCGCCACCAGCGCCACGCCGCGCCATGTCTGTCCCTTGTGCGGCGCGGTCAGCCAGAGCAGGGCGGGAAACAGCAGGCACAGCGCGAATTCGGCGCTGACGAACCAGGACAGGCCGTTCCAGGTCAGCCGGTCCATCGTGTTCCAGCCCTGCACCAGCAGCAGACTCAGCACGAAGCCCTTGGGGCTGACATCCTGGTGCCAGGGCAGGTCGAAGATCGAGACATAGCCGCCCGCCGCCGCCAGGGCGCGCAAGACGATCACCATCGCCAGCACCAGCAGCAGCATGAACAGGTGCAGCGGATACAGCCGGATCAGCCGGGCGCGCAGGAAATCCAGATAGCCGCGCGGCTTGAGCAGGTCGGGCAGCCGCGCCGCATAGGCATGGGTGAGGATGAAGCCCGACAGCACGAAGAAGAATTCCACCCACAGATAGCCGCGGGTGGTGATGCGGTCCAGCCATTGCAGGCCGGTATAATGATGGCCTTCGCTGTAATGATAGAGCACGATCATCAGGGGCGGTATGGCGCGCGCGCCCGCCAGTGCCAGGATCGTCTGGTTCTTCTTGGTTTCCATGCGTGGCGGCAGACTATCCGCGCCCGCCTGTCCTGTCATGGACGGGGCGGCAAAATCGTGTAGCTTCCGGCCGGATATCTGGCTGGGACGGTCCGTTGGAGCATCTGCAATCGGCGTTGGGAATCCTCGTCATCATCGCCGCCGCCTGGGCTTTGTCCGAGGACCGGCGCGCCTTCCGCTGGCGCATGGCGGCGGGCACGCTGGCGCTGCAGGCGGCCATCGCCCTGCTGCTGCTGAAGGTGCCGCCGGCGCGCGACGCGCTGTACGGCCTGAACGGCGTGGTGACGGCGCTGACCGCCGCGACCCAGGCGGGCACCAGCTTCATCTTCGGCTATATGGGCGGCGGGCCCGCGCCCTTCGCCGTCACCCATCCCGGCAACATGGTCAACCTGGCTTTTTCGATCCTGCCCCTGGTGATGGTGGTGGGGGCGTTGTCGGCCATCCTCTGGTACTGGCGCGTCCTGCCCGCCATCGTCCACGCCATGGCGGTGGTGCTGCGCCGGACGCTGGGCCTGGGCGGGGCGGTGACGCTGAGTTCGGCGGCGATGGTGTTCCTGGGCAATATCGAGGGCCAGCTGGTGATCCGGCCCTATCTGGCGCGGCTGACCCGCACCGAACTGTTCGTGCTGATGACGGTGGGGCTGTCGGTGATCGCGGGCAGCGTCTTTGTGCTCTATGCCACCATCCTGGCCGATGTCCTGCCCGGCGCGCTGGGGCATCTGCTGGTCGCCTCGATGATGTCGCTGCCGGCGGGCATCCTGATCGCCCGCATCATGGTGCCGGGCGACGCCGATACCGACGTGACGGTGCGCGAGGGCACGGTGCAATACCGCTCCACCATGGATGCGATGGCGCAAGGAACCGAGGACGGGCTGAAGATCTATCTCCAGATCCTGGCCATGCTGATCGTCACCACCGCGCTGGTGGCGCTGGCCAATCTGGTGCTGGGGGTGCTGCCCGATGTGGCGGGCGCGCCGCTGACGCTGGAACGCATGTTGGGCTGGCTGTTCGCGCCGCTGGTCTGGCTGCTGGGCGTGCCCTGGGAACAGGCGGCGACGGCGGGCGGGTTGTTGGGCGTCAAGGTGATCCTCAACGAACTGGTGGCCTATCTGCGGATGGCGGCGCTGCCCGCCGGGTCGCTGGACCCGCGCGCCGCCATGATCACGGTCTATGCCATGTGCGGCTTCGCCAATTTCGCCAGCGTCGGCATCCTGATCGCGGGGATGAGCGCGCTGATCCCCGAACGCCGGGGCGAGGTGGTGGCGCTGTCGTTACGGGCCCTGGTGGCGGGGGTGATGGCCAGCGGCCTGTCCGGGGCGATGGTCGGCCTGCTGCCGCTGGGCTAGGACACCGGATGCGCTGGATTGCCTTTCTTGTGATTCTGCTGGCCGGTTGCGCCCCCCGTTTCGGGGCGCGGGGGCCCGACGCGGCGCCGCCCATGCTGGTCGCCGGAGAACTGGTGACGCGCGACGGGGCGCGGCTGCCGCTGCGCCGCTGGGAGGCCGAGGGCGCGCCCCGCGCGGTGATCGTGGCGCTGCACGGTATGAGCGATTATTCCAACGCCTTCGCCATGCCCGGCGCCTATTGGGCCCGGCACGGCCTCACCACTCTTGCCTATGACCAGCGCGGTTTCGGCCAGAGTTCCAAACCCGGCCTGTGGGCGGGAGCCGAGACGATGCGCGCCGACCTGAACGATGCGGTGGACGCGGCGCGCGCCGCCTATCCGGGGGTGCCGGTCTATGCGCTGGGCGAGAGCATGGGCGGGGCGGTGGTGCTGACGGCGCTGGCGTCATCGCGGCCACCGCGCGCCGATGGCGTCATCCTGGTGGCGCCCGCCGTCTGGTCGCGGGGCGACATGCCGCTGCCCTATCGCGCGGCGCTGTTCGTCGCCGCCCATCTGATGCCGGGCCTGATCCTGTCCAACAATGCCGGCAAGGAGATCGTCAGGATCGTTCCGTCCGACAATGTGCCCATGATGCAGGCGCTGGGCCGCGATCCCCTGTTCCAGAAGCGCACCCGCACCGACGCGCTCTACGGCCTGGTCAATCTGATGGATGAGGCCCGCACCGCGCCGCAGCGCCTGACGGCGGATGCGCCGCCGATCCTGTTCCTGCATGGCGAGAAGGATCAGGTGATTCCGCCCGCTCCGACCAAAGCCGTGGTGGCGGAGCTGACGGCCCGGCCGGGCAACCGGGTCACGGTTCGCCGCTATGCCAACGGCTATCACATGCTGCTGCGGGATTTGCAGGCCGCGGTGGTGGACCAGGACGTGGTGGACTGGGTGCTGTGCAACAAATAAGCGGTTTGCGCGTTATTAACGCGGAACTCAAACGGGAGTACGGATATGGGCCACGAAACGAAAAAACACGATCTGCGCGACGGTGTGCCCAGCGGCGCCTTGAATACCGCGGCGGAGTTGCCGGGTTATGTCAATCCGTGGATGCCGCTGCCGTCCGGTGGCGAGCATGAGGTGAATCCGGGGACCGGCAGCCGGGCCGGCATGGCCGAGGGCCAAGTCACCAAGTCGAACTAGTGGTGTCGAACTAGTGGTCAAGCCCGCCTGAAAGGACGGCAAGCGGCGACAGGCTCCATAGGGAGCCTGCCACCGTCTTTTGTGCGTCTGAAACGGGACGCGCTACCAGATGGTGCCGGCGGACGGGGCGGCATAGAGTGGCCCGGCTTCGGCGCGGATTTCCGCGCCCAACCGCAGCCCCAGCGCCTCTGCCGCCGCGCGCGGATCATCACCCAGCGGAACGCGGTCTTTCCGCCGCCAGCGGTGCCGGCCGTCCGGCGTCAGCACCTCGCCCAGGAAATGCAGGCTGTCATCTGAAATAGTGGCCAGCGCGGCGATGGGTGTGCGGCAGGAGCCGTCCAGCGCCTGCAGGAAGGCGCGCTCGGCGATGGTGCAGATGCGATGCTCGGGAATATCCAGCGGCGCGGTCAGCGCCAGCGCCCGCGCATCGCCTTCGCGCACCGTGATGGCCAGCGCGCCCTGCGCCGGGGCGGAAGGCATCACATCGCTGTCCACGATGCTGGCGGCATGGCGCTCCAGCCCCAGGCGGCGCAGGCCCGCCAGCGCCAGATAGGTGGCGTCGAAATCGCCGCTCTCGATCCTGGCCAGCCGGGTTTCCACCCGGCCGCGCAGCAGCTCCACCTTCAGGTCGGGGCGCAGGTTCAGGGTCTGTGCCTGGCGGCGCAGCGAGGCGGTGCCCACCACCGCGCCCGGCGGCAGGTCGGCCAGGGTCTTGGCGCGCAGGGCGATGAAGCCGTCGCGCGGGTCTTCGCGGTCCGGCACCGCCGCCAGCACGATGCCGGGCGGCAGCCGCGTCGGCACATCCTTCATGGAATGGACGGCGGCGTCGATCTTGCCGTCCAGCAGCGCCTGATCCAGCTCGCGGGTGAACAGGCCCTTGCCGCCCTGGTCCTGGAGGCGGCCTTTCAAGGCATCGCCGCTGGTCATGAAGCCTTGGACGGGGAAGGCGGCCAGGTCCGCGCCGGTGCGCGTCGCCAGCATCTGCGCCACCATCCGGGTCTGGGTGAGCGCCAGCGGCGATCCACGCGACCCGATTCTCAGCAAGACATCCATTCCTATTTCCATTCTGCGATGGGCGGCATGGAGGACAGGATGCTCTCGACATTGCCGCCGGTTTTCAGCCCGAAATGGGTGCCCCGGTCGTAAAGCAGGTTGAACTCGACATAGCGGCCGCGCCATTTGGCCTGTTCGTGACGCTCGGCCCCGGTCCAGCTCTCGCCCATGCGGCGGCGGATGATCGCCGGCTGGATGTCCAGGAAGGCCTTGCCGACGTCTTGCGTGAAGGCGAAGTCGCGGTCCCAGTCGCCGCTGTCGTGATGATCGTAGAAGATGCCGCCCACGCCGCGCGGCTCGCCGCGATGGGGCAGCCAGAAATAGTCGTCGGCCCATTTTTTGTAACGGCCGTACCAGCCTTCGTCGAAACCGTCGCAGGCCGCCTTCAGCCGGGCGTGGAAATCCACCGCGTCGGGATGGTCGGCGCGGCGGTCGGCATCCAGCGTGGGATTGAGGTCGGCGCCGCCGCCGAACCAGCCCTTGGTGGTCACGATCATGCGGGTGTTCATGTGCACGGCGGGCACGCGCGGATTGGCCATATGGGCGATCAGGCTGATGCCGCTGGCCCAGAAGCGCGGGTCCTTGTCCGCGCCCGGAATCTGCTTGGCGAAATCGGGCGAGAATTCGCCGTATACCGTCGAGGTATGCACGCCCACCTTTTCGAACAGGCGTCCGCGCATCATGCCCATGACGCCGCCGCCCTGGTCGGAGGTGGTATGGTCTGGAGTGGTTTGGTCTGAGGCGATCTTATCCTTTTCGCCGCCTTCGGCGGCGGGGGCCCCCCGCGTCCAGGGGGTGCGGACGAAGCGGCCGGGCTGGCCCGGATAGAGATCGGCGG
>CALDFO010000397.1 GCA_937942205.1 uncultured Alphaproteobacteria bacterium | reverse complement strand
CGATCAACCGCTGCACGCCGATGAATGTCCACACCGTGACCGCGAGGGTGATGATCGCCGAAATCGCGACAATGGCCAGAAGAACCCCTGCCTGGCTTTCCAGTTCGTTCCATAGCGCCACGATGCCGACCCCGGCCGGCACAAACAACAGGCCGAGATTGGCCAGGAAGGCGTCGGCGGCCGTTTCCGTTTCCGCGAATATGTCGAGACCGATCGCGTTGCATGTCTGCATGGCCACGAACAGGAAGACCAGTCCCGCCACGGGCCCCGGAAACGGCAGATGCGTGACGAAGACCAGGCTTTCTCCCACCAGTTGAAACAGCAGCAAAATGGCCACTCCCCGGATCATTGCGCGACCGCTCCTGCCTCGGAAGACTTGCGCCGCATGTCTCACTCCTCCACACTGACACGCGGGTACCGTATCCCGATTTGGCCGCCAGCCGCCATCCAGCAGCCATACCAGCAGCCATAAAGGTCAAAATGGATCACGGCGGTGTAGGATTTGCATGACCAGCAAGATGTCCCGTATGCCGGCGCTGTTCATCGGACACGGCAGCCCCATGAACACCCTGGAGGACAATGGCTACACCCGTGCCTGGCGCGATATGGGCCGGCGCCTTCCCCGGCCGCGCGCCGTGCTCGTGGTGTCAGCCCATTGGTTCTTCGGCGCAACCGCCGTCACCGCAATGCGCAAGCCACGGACGATCCATGACTTCTACGGCTTTCCGCCGGAGCTGTTCGCCTTTGACTATCCCGCGCCCGGCGCCCCGGATATTGCCCAGGAAATCGTCGACGTCGCCAAGCCGCATTGGGTTGGCCTGGACCAGGACCAATGGGGACTGGATCACGGCGCCTGGTCGGTGCTGGCGCATCTGTTTCCGCAAGCGGATGTGCCGGTTGTGCAACTGTCGATAAACGCCCTGAAACCGCTCGACTATCACCTTGACCTCGCGGCGCGCCTGGCGCCCCTGCGCGACAAGGGCGTCCTGATCGTCGGCAGCGGCAACGTCGTCCACAATTTGCGCAAGGTTCAATGGCAACGCCCGGACTCCGCCTTCGCTTGGGCCGAGCGTTTCGACGAAGCCGTCGTTGAACGACTCGCGCGCGCGCCGGGCGACCTGTTGGGCGTCAAGGATCATCCCGACTACGACATGGCGGTGCCGACGCCGGACCATTTCATTCCACTGCTGTATCTGGCGGGCCTCGCCGCCGCGGAAGGTTCCGGGGTCAATCCGCTGCTGCGCGGCTATGCGATGGGCTCGATTTCGATGACCTGCTACGGACTGGGCGTAAATCTGACTCTCGATGCAAACCCGTCAGATGCGGCTCCTTTTCCGAACGGAATCCCGCCCGACCAAACCAACGCATGAATCGGCGCGCCGTTTCGTGACCCTGATCGGGCGATACCGGGACTTAATTCCATCAGGAAATGCGTGACGCCGAGGTTACGACCAGCACATCCGTCGGCGCCGTCACCATAGAGGCTTCCGCCGTGCTGCCGACGAGGGTTCGAACAAGCGCGTTCTTTCCCTGCGATCCGAAGACGACCAGGTCCAGGGGTTTGTCCGCGGCATAGGCCTGGAGCACGCTGTCCATGCTGCCCCTTTCGATAAATATCGGCAGCCTTGCAAAGTCGGCAGCGGCTTCAGAGTTGCCCTCAACAAATTCCTTGTACCCATTTTCCGCGAAAGACAGGGCCATGTCGGCCGCATCGGCCGCATTCGCCATCGGATGCAGGCGCGGCTCATAACAGTGAAGCAGTGTAATGCCCGCATGGGGAAACAATGCCATGGCCATGCGAACAGCCTTCGCGGATTCCGGGGAGAAATCCGTCGCGACGACGATATCCCTGTAGGGCTCGCGGGCCCTGCTTTTGACGACCAGGACCGGGACCCTCGCGTTTCTGATCAACTGGTCGACGGTGCTGCCGAAAATCAGCCGCCCGAACGGTTCATGCCGGGCGACGCCCGTTACGATCAGATCGGCGCCGCGGTCCCCTGCCGTCCGCAGGATGACATCGGCGGGAGCGCCTTCTTCCATGACCAGATCGAAGGGGACATCCAAACCTCCCAAATCCTGACGGAGTTGCCTGTCGGCGACCGCCAGTTTGAGATTCGGCTCCTGCCGCCAGGACGGCACAGGCCGAAGCTCCTGGGTCAATGCATATATGTCAGGCTCATAGGCATGGACAACCGCCAGCCGCGCCGGCCATTCAGAGGCAATAATCGCCGCCCGATCCAGCGCCCTGTCACACCGCACACTCAGATCCGTCGCCAGGAGTATCCGCCGCAAAACAGGCTGCGCCGACTGAGAAATCATGGCCTAAACTCCACAATTGACAGAAAGTATCAGAAACCCGCAACTTGGTGTCAATAGTGAGAGGGCATAAGAATAGTCACGGTATCAAAGACTTAACTGCGCAAAGTGGGCCGCGAAGCGATACAACCCGCCCGCATATTCCCGATAGATCACACGGCCGATCGAACGATAGAACGCGTCAAAGCAACCCAGATTAGACAGCCGGAAATTCATGCTGACGATTGCCCTCGCCCTTCCATTTGTCGGCAGCCTTGTCACAGGGCTGCTGCCGGCCGGCGCGCGAAACTGGGCGGCGGCGATCGCCGGTTCACTGACCCTTTTCGGCCTGGCAATCGTAGCGACGCACTATTCCGGCATCACCGCGGGCGGCGTTCTCAGAGAGGAACTCGACTGGATTCCTTCGATTGGATTGAATCTGGTGGTTCGCCTTGCCGGCTTTTCATGGCTTTTTGCCGTGCTCATTCTCGGCATCGGCGCGGCGGTCATTTTCTATGCCCGATACTATATGTCATCGGCGGACCCGGTCCCCCGCTTCTTCTCGTTTCTCCTGGCGTTCATGGGTTCGATGCTGGGGCTCGTCCTCTCCGGGAATCTCATCCAGCTCGCCTTTTTCTGGGAGCTCACCAGTGTCTTTTCGTTTCTTCTGATCGGATACTGGCATCACAACCAGAGCGCGCGCGATGGGGCGCGGATGTCCCTGATCGTCACCTCGGCCGGGGGCGTGTGCCTCCTGGTCGGGTTCGTGGTTCTGGGCAGCATCGCCGGCAGCTATGATGTTGACGCGATCCTGCGGTCCGGCGATAGCGTCAAAAGCGACGGCCGGTATCTCCTTGCGCTTGTCCTTATACTGGCGGGCGCGTTCACCAAGAGCGCGCAGTTTCCGTTTCATTTCTGGTTGCCGCAGGCGATGGCCGCGCCAACGCCGGTATCGGCCTATCTCCACTCCGCGACGATGGTCAAAGGGGGTGTCTTCGTTCTTGCACTGCTGTGGCCGGTGCTGTCGGGCACGGACGCCTGGTTCTATATGGTCAGCACGGTGGGGCTTTCCTCCCTGCTCATCGGCGCATGGTCCGCGGTCTTCCAGCAGGACCTCAAAGGCCTTCTCGCCTATTCCACCATGAGCCATCTCGGCTTGATTACATTGTTGCTTGGCCTTGGCAGCCCGCTCGGCGCCGTGGCCGCCATCTTTCACATGGCGAACCACGCGACCTTCAAGGCGTCCTTGTTCATGGCGGCGGGAATCATCGACCATGAGACGGGCACGCGCGACT